>NZ_JVRR01000135.1 GCF_001070715.1 Streptococcus pseudopneumoniae | reverse complement strand
GATAAAGTGAATAAAGCAAAAGATGACGCTAATACACAAATCGATAATGCTACAAGTTCTGGAACAGCTAAAGCAATTGGAGATGCCGCTGCTGAAAACATTCAGAACTTCAATCCACAACCTAATAATCCTGCAGAAGATGTTAAACCAGTTGATACTTCTGAGCTAGACGAAGAAAAAGCGAAAGCAATCGCAGAAATCGAACAAGCTGCTAAAGATCAAATTAATGCAATTAACAATAATAAAGGCTTAACATCATCACAAAAAGCAGAAGCGATTAAGAAAATCGAAGAATTAAAAGCGAAAGCTATTGAAGATGTTCGTAAAGCAACTGCAAAAGATGAGGTAGCAAACGTTGTTAAGGAAGTGGAAACAGCTATTAAAAAAGTTAATCCACAACCATATTCAGTATATAGTCCTGGAAACGACAGTCATTCATCTGATACACAAGCAAATTCTGAAGCATTAGCAAATGCAAAAGAATCAGCTGAAAATGCCATTGAAAAAGCTGCCAAGGACAAGCAAGATGAAATCAAAGATGCATCGCTTTCTGATAAAGAACAAGCAGAACTTTTAGCAAAAGTGGAAGCAGAAAAAGAATCAGCTCTCAAAGCGATTGAAACTGCCAAAACTGTAGAAGATGTGAAGGAAGCAGAAACGATTGGCTTGCAAGCAATTGCTAGTGTTACAGTTCCTAAGAAACCAGTGGCTCCTAATGCCGCTGCACCTCAGGCAACAAGTGCACCGCAAGCAACTGCAGGAACAATGCAAGATGTTACCTACCAGTCACCTGCTGGCAAACAATTACCTAACACAGGTTCAGCATCAAGTGCAGCACTTGCTAGTCTTGGTCTAGTGGCGGCAACCAGTGGTTTTGCTTTGCTAGGAAGAAAGGCTAGACGTAGAAAATAGGACAGCTAGAAAATGCTATTCTCTACTTAAAGTTAGATTATAAGGGGGATTTGGAGAAGTCATCAATCCTAG
>NZ_JVRR01000134.1 GCF_001070715.1 Streptococcus pseudopneumoniae | reverse complement strand
CCTGCGGCTAGTTTCCTAGTTTGCTCTTTGATTTTCATTGAGTATAAAGTGTGTGATTATCTTGGGTTCTCACTTTTCTCACCCATCACTAGGATTGATGACTTCTCCAAATCCCCCTTATAATCTAACTTTAAGTAGAGAATAGCATTTTCTAGCTGTCCTATTTTCTACGTCTAGCCTTTCTTCCTAGCAAAGCAAAACCACTGGTTGCCGCCACTAGACCAAGACTAGCAAGTGCTGCACTTGATGCTGAACCTGTGTTAGGTAATTGTTTGCCAGCAGGTGACTGGTAGGTAACATCTTGCATTGTTCCTGCAGTTGCTTGCGGTGCACTTGTTGCCTGAGGTGCAGCGGCATTAGGAGCCACTGGTTTCTTAGGAACTGTAACACTAGCAATTGCTTGCAAGCCAATCGTTTCTGCTTCCTTCACATCTTCTACAGTTTTGGCAGTTTCAATCGCTTTGAGAGCTGATTCTTTTTCTGCTTCCACTTTTGCTAAAAGTTCTGCTTGTTCTTTATCAGAAAGCGATGCATCTTTGATTTCATCTTGCTTGTCCTTGGCAGCTTTTTCAATGGCATTTT
>NZ_JVRR01000133.1 GCF_001070715.1 Streptococcus pseudopneumoniae | reverse complement strand
CGCACAGGTCGATATCACATTTTTTAAAACATATTTCACCAGGGTATGATTTTCTTTCACCTTCCACAAATTCAAATATTTTATTAACTTTTAACGTCAAAGTTTCGTTGTGATATTTGATTTCTTTCACCTTGCTATCATGAAGGCTGAAAAGGATATTGCTACTTCTATCGTGTATAAACTTCATACTGTTCCTCATAAATTCACCTTAAAATCTAGTTATTTAGCTACTTTTTTACATAAAAGGTCGCTCTTCCTTTACCATGTCTTTCAATGTACTCTTCCTCAGTCAATTGCTTAAGCATATTTTCGATTGTAGCCTTTCCTACACTTGGAACTAATTCCATCATATCGCTTTTAGTAAATTTACCTAATTTCCTATCAATTGCATTTCTAACAAGTTCAATTGTAGGCACTTTTTCGTCTACATAATCAACCCTTTCTTCAAAATCAATATAAGCAGCTAATATCGTTCTAAGAATATATTTTATAAACGGCACAGAATCTTCTTTGCTTTCATGCCAACCTTTCCCACTTTTTTCTAAAGCTATATAATAACTGTTTTTATTTTTTCTATTTTACTTTCTAAACTGATATATTTCCCAATTACATATCCTTGTCTGTATAGTAAGAGAGTTGTTAATAAACGACTCATCCTTCCATTCCCATCATTGAAAGGATGAATACAAAGAAAATCATGAATAAAAATTGGAATTAAAAGTAACGAATCCACATCTTTTTTGTCAAAAGCTATATTCAATTCATTACAAATTTGCTCAATTGCGCCTGGTGTTTCATATGGGGATAATGGTTTAAACCTTTCGACAGCATTACCCTCTTTATCTTTTTCCACAATAGAATTCTGCTTATTTTTATATCGACCACCAATTCCTTTTTCACTATACTTAAATAGTTCTCTATGAAGTTGCAAAATATAGTTACTGTTGATTGGAATATATTCATAACTTTCATGAATCGTATTTAATACATCTCTATATCCAAGAATTTCTTCTTCATCCCTATTTCTAGGAGTTGTTTTTTGATTCATTAACTCTTTTATTCTGACTGCTGTAGTAACAATTCCCTCTATTTTATTAGAATCCTCTACACTTTGAATTTTAGCAATCTCTACTAATTTATCTAAAACAGCAGGTTTGCGTGTCAAAAAAAACTTCTTGTTTTCCTCTGTGTTCATGAATTTGTGAAAGAAGATTAATAATTTCACTATCCCACTTACTTCTTGCTAGATTTTCATAACTAAAAAGTCGCATTCGCCTACCTCCTTTTTATTTCGCCTAATTATATCATATTTTTAGGTGATTAATAAGAACTTAGGCGATTATTTATACTTACCCAAGTTATAAAATAAAATGAGACAAAAAATATCGTTATTTTCTGTTAAAATGGTTTCATCAACCCTATTTGACAAAGAGCCATTTTACCATAGAAGGCTTGATTTAAATTTACAGACTTTTTATCATACGCTCTATTTTATTTCCTTATAAATCTAACAAATATACAGTCTCTGGTGTTATTACACCCTTTTCAGTATAAATCATCCAATCACTTACATAATTTATAGAATATGTCCCCTCATCACCTTCATGTAAATCTGGAATATGATATGGTTCTTGAGTCAATACTGCTTTGAAACTATCTCCTTCCATAGAAATAGCTTCAAACCAAATATGTTCAAGATTTGTACTATCCAAATTACCTTCTTCATCTATTGTTTCAAGTCCTAATTTAATAATAATAGTAATATCTTCATTACCTTCTTGTTTTTTCTTAAGCATTCTTTCAACATAAGAAAATCTTTCTCTAGCTAAATCACTCATTCTAGCAGTTTCTTCAGTACTTAAGAACATTAATGGATTATTATCAAACTTTTCTGTAAATTTTGAAGGTAAACTTACAATGTTATTATTATAGTCTTCTTCACTTTCATATAGGAAAATTATATTTGTTTTAGAATTATGCGATTTTTTTCTGTCTTCAATCCCTCCAAGATTAACATTAGGATAATATTTCAAAGCATCCATCCATTTTTTAGATGTAGCAACTATTGGCTCTCCATCATAAAACATTCCTAAATGTATTTCTTCTTCATCTTCATTAGAATAATTTCCATCTATCATTATAGAAGCGTAATTAGAAAGTAAGTTATAATGTGATTCATAATCTTTCTTATTTGAATCCAAAATCTCTATTTCATGAAGATTACATCTACATAAACCATGAGTATGTAACCAAACTTCATTCTCATCATAAACTGCTTGAACAGTATATATGCTTGATGGAGCAGGAAGTACATTTGATTTTACTGCTAATTCAACCCATTTTTTATTTAACATTCTTTCAGCACTTTCATCACAAAGAGCAACCATTTCAGGAACCATAGCATATACAAGCTTAAGTTGTAAATGGTAACATTTTTTAGAATCACCCTCAAATTTCATATAAACAATTAAGGCATTCTTTGAATTTAAAATATGTTCTTTTTCTTCTTCTGTAAAATATTGTAATTCCCATTGATACATTTCTTCTGCATAAAAATCTCCAAGATAGAATCTTACATCAAAATCAGTTCCTTTATATGATAGAACAATCTTTCCAGGATAATCTTCACTTGGAAGACTTTTTTCTTTAATTTCAATACCATCTATAGCTTTAATATTTTCAAAAATATCTTCTGTAAGTGAGTAATTATTAGGCACTAAAGCTAACATATGTGAAAATTCTTCCCAATAAGCAAGAGGTGCTTCTTTAATCTTAGAATACTCTTCATTTTTTCCCTTTGAACTATTAAATAATCCGTTAATAACTTTTTTAAAAAAACTCATATTTTTCTCCTTTTAAAACATAAAATATCACTGCCATCATATTACAATAATTGGATAGTTTTAATTGTTTTTTACACTGAATCATTTACGCCTGAGTTGTAAAACAAAGTGAGACAAAAAACATCGTTATTTTCTGTTAACATTGTTTCATCAACCCTATTTAAAATAGAGCTTGCTGAAATCTATATTCCAAGGACGTTTTCATCTCGCTTCATCTCTTTAAAGTGCTATTTCACGCTACTTTACAATATGGCATGCCCAGCCATCATATTCCCCGTCAAATTCTTCTGCTAGATCCATAAGATACCAGACAGTTTCATCAATATCTTCAAAATCATCTTCTCTGCCTATGACAAGTTCATATGGATATTCATTATCTATATCTTCCTTATCTATATCTTCATTGTTGCTCAGATTTTCTGATGAAAGTTTTGTAAAACCTTCTTCGATTACTTTGGCTAAAAAGGCTTCTCCATTTTCTTCTGTTGTAAAGCACAGGCAATGTTCCAGTACTCTCGGCACCATACTATCACCATTACTTTCAATATTCTCAATAAGCCTCATATTCATAATGCTTTGATATTCATATCTGTCAGGATACAGTGCATGAAAGTACATGACCCAGTCCTTATCTTCAAAGACTGCCAATGTATAAGCATAATCAGGGAATTTTTCCGACATCATCTCAGAAATTTCATCGTAATACCCCAACTCATTCTTAACATACGCAAAAATATGTGCCCGCTCATCGCATTTCACAACGCCTGCTAACATGTCTCCATGTTGCTCAATAATCTCTACTACAGAGTCTTCTATAGAATATACATACTCCCCTTCTTCTCTTGTAGGAAAACCGTTGTCATCAGCATTCTTATATAATATTTGTAATTGAAGCCTTTTAGGGTAGTTTGCAGTAAATTCAAAATTCATAAGAGCTAAATTGGTTCGAACCACAGCCGGTAAGTCGTAAGCAAATGCATTGCATAGATAAATGCACCAGTCTTCGTCAATTTCGGCAGTTTCTTGATTGATTACTTTATCAGTAGCCACATTGGCTCTGAATGCTCTTTTTTCAATTTCTTCTTTACACTCTTTTACTACTTCTAAAGCATTCTGTTCCTCAGGATCTAACTCCACCCAACGCAAGGCATAAGGAATAGCTCTTTCTTCCTCATGAGTCAAATATTGATAGGCATACGCCATACGCATATTCCATTCAGCCTTATCTTTCCCCTCTTCTCTAACCGAATTCAAAATATCTATAGATTTTAATAAAAATTTATCGCCAATAAAACTAGGCGTTCCTTTATCATCATTGCCGACAATCGCGAAGTTTTGATAGGTACGAGCAATCTGATACCATACTTTGTAATCCCGTTCTTCCATAGGGATGTTTTCCAACGCTGTCATACATTCCGTAAATTTATCTTCATCTGTAAGTTTTTCTATATACGCAAAAAATTCTTTTCTGTTTTCTAAATTCCATTTCATATTACGTTACCTCCACTTTTTATCTTTTATCCAACATTAAAAATACAACACCACAAATTACAAGTAACAGTCCACATATTCCTATAAAGACTCTATAACCTTTCTCTCCCCACACTTCAAAAATAAATGCGTATCTTGCCTTATCTCCTCCTGTAGCTTGATACACCCATTTCCAATCTCTTATCGCACCAATTAAAAATAGTAATCCACCTGCTATCAAGACATACTGATAATATACTTTTAACCATTCAAATACTTCATCCATATCATTTATCTACTTTCTCTATCAAGCATTTCTCTAATGATTTCTCTTTTTCACACGCTAAAGATTTTTCACTCAAGCACCATTCTCTCAACTTTTTAGAAGATTACTTTTTCTTTTTTAACGCCGATTGTAAAAGCTCTCGTATTCTCCTTCAAATACAAACTTTTCAGGGTGAGATTTGATGTAGTTTAGTTCGTTTTCTTCCCCTTCATAATTATAAATGAAATCATCGGCTTCATCTAAAATCTTAAAAAATTCCTCTCCGTATTTTTCTTCCAATATTTCTAGCATATGGTATCTTTCTTCTCTACCAAACGATATTGTCCCACCACAATAGTCTACAACTTTTTGAAAATTACCTGCATATTCGTTCATTCCAAAATGTTTGAAACCTTTTATTGCATCTTCCCAAACTATCCCTGTAGGATTATATAAAAACTGATGATGACCTCCATTATTTACTTCTACAAAATACCAAGTAATGGCTAATAAATATCTTTGCTCTAAAGTGAAAGTCTGCGCTGATTGAATATACTCATCATATCCATCATAAATATTAATTGTTTCCCACATTGGATCAACAACATCATAATAAGAGTTTTCATCTAAACTTTTAATATTTTCTATGGTAATCTTTGCGTATGTTAATTTCTTTTCTGTTTCACCCATTTCAGTTGTCTCCTCTATATTTGAATACATTTCAACTTGTCTTCATTACTTAATTTTCTAAATTCTTCTTTCGTTGCTTTCTTATTTTACCTCTCGTAATTAATAAACTTATGCAAGTTCTAACTCACAGATAACTCTTTTGGTATCCAGTTTGTCTATAGCAGTAATTTTTATATAATCAAATCCATTTCTCTTCACTTCTTCAAAAGAAATTTTTTCTCCGTTAATAGTTTCTGTAAAGTCACCTTCATCAAATTCAAAATCTTCTTTCTCTTCATCAAAATCAATGCCATAGGTAAAATCTATTTCAATTTTAGAGTTTGGAATTTCTAATTTAGAAAGTCGACGTTTTTTGATATCTTCTAAATTTATCTCATCACAGAACATAGGGTTGTATCCATATTTAGCCCCATCATAGAGTAAAATTTCTTTTCCTGTATGTATACATTTTGCTACTATCATGCAAGGATTGCTAATCTCATTTTTTTCATCATACATACCACAAATCATATGTTCTTCAAAAAGAGAACCAAAAAAATAAATTTCATACAGTTCGTTGGTATCTCCACTTTCTAAGTTGCTGCAAATACTAATACTTGTAAATGTATCATCTATATTTATTATATTGTAATTTTCTTCTTTAATATAAGTTGGTACTCTCATTTTGATTTCTCTCTTAATTATTATATCGTTATTAAATACGTCATCATTTCTACAGAATGTTTCAGATACCGAAGGCCTCTTATGTTTCCTGAACTAACCTCATGATTAAATCGTATATCTATTATAACTAATTGTCAAGCGATATTTGCTATTGTATTCTTACTATAAATTATGCATTCGTTATAGTTATAGCATGCTTTTTTGTTATTCTACTTCATTATAGGTACACTACTACTAGCTTTTTCTTAACTGTATTTAAATATTATAGTAACCACTACCCAATAACAGTTAATTTACTCATTATACATTATTGCAATACATTGAAGATTATAACATTTTAGAGTTTTTTAGTATAAAATGTTTGTGGGAAAATAAATAAGAAAAAACAGCAAACCTTTGTGATTTACTGTTTCTAAAATTATTCTATTCAATTGGACAAACTGGAATTGTTGAACTTCATCTTATACGCATTAGCTTTCCCACGCAATGTTGCTATATTCAAAATCAGAGTGAAACTCAACACATAATATCTGGTCGTAGCCTAATGTAAAATCCACCACAAATGTTTGTTCATCTCCAAAGCCATGGCTTGCCATGCCTTCGAATTGCAAAAGATTTACCTTGTCTGCAAGAATAAGAGTTTTCGTCTTGTATGCTTCAAATACCTCTGGCACTTCTTCTTCAAAAAACGCAAAATATTCTTCTACATCACTGTCTGCGCTATTTTCGATGAAAAGTTTTCGGCAATATGTATTCCAGTAAACAGCCTTGTCAAAAAATTCCCCTGCTTTTTTCAAAGCAGTATCATTCGTGATTGTGTCTTTGCTAATAAACAAAGACACTTCATTATCAAAGCCCTTTGGCACAGTTTCATAAAGTCCAAAATCTTCATCTTCTGGGATTGTTAAATTTGAAAACAATTCACTTTGCAGTTCTTTCATGACAATCACCTTTCTTATTTTTATAGTTAATAATCTCTGCGTCAAATTCTAATTTGTTTCACTTAATATCTAGAATATTGTATCATATTTTTATTAAGTTTTACAGCCCTAACTCATGCTTCTTCACCTGTGTTAGTTCCCTTTTTTCTTGCAGTAATTTATCTATACAGCTTCTGACACTTTCAGCCTGTTCCACTTCTTTTCGTATATCTTTGATTTGAGAATATAGACTATCTTTTTCTTTCCTCAAAGTGCCAATTTCTGCCTTCCATTTGGATATATTTAGGGTCTTGCTCTCGCCTAAATGTTCTTTGAGATATTTCTTTGCATTTTCAAATAAAATTAGATTCACCAACAGAATTTGTCGAACAACACTTACTCATAACCTGGATTTCTCTTTTTTGCATGTAAAAAATCCTGTCGGTGATTTCTCACCAACAGGATTTGTCGAACAACCAATATTAAATGATAACTATCTTTAATACAAAATTTTTGAACGATAGCTATTCCTTCAACTCAAGTCAATCAAATAATTATTTACTAGATAACTTAAATTGCTCTTCTTTCTTATCAAAACTTAGTAAATAGTCTTTTCCTCTTTCAACATTAAACTCCACTTTTGCAGGTCCCCATGTTGTAGTAACGTTTTTATGTAACACTCCAGGTCTAGTATATGTGTAAGTTACTTCTAAAACAATATCTCCTGGATCTGCACAAACTATATATTTTGCTTTTTCACTAAAAATAGCAGCTTCACCACTGATCACTCTAGCATATAATTGTTTTTGAGTGATTATATTATTTCCCGAAGAAAGCTCAATTTTCACCGCATTAGGATGTACAGCTAACCATTTAGTCAAGGCATTTTTGTTCATTTTAATTGACACAAACGAAAAAACAGCCGCTAATATAAAAATTGCAATCACAAAATAGGCATATACTCCCATTGAAAAAAATGCTTCTAAATATTTCTCCATTTTCATTCTCCTTTTTAATTATTTTTATTAACATCATTTAATTTAATTGTTTTGCTTTTTACTCCAACCACTCCTAAATCTTCAATAAGTTCATTATATTTTCTTTTTCCTAGCGAAGATAAATCAAACATTTCCTTATTACCATCTTCTGTATAAAGATATAAGAAAAACGAGTCATTGTTTCTTTGTTCTGAAGAAATATGAACTTCATTTAGATTATAGGTAAATTCCTTTTTCCCATCGTTTATCGATAAACCATTTCCATTTATAATTATTTTAGTTCTCAATTGCTTAAATATACTTATTACAACCAAAATAATGATGATAGAAGATATAATAATTGCAACTTTATATCCTCCAATTACTCCGGAAATTAAAAATGCAACAAGCACTCCAAAAATCATTATTATTAAATTATAAATAACCGCAACTAGGCTTCTTCTATATATTTTCTCCAAAATCAACCCTCCTTAAAGTACAATAATGATACTAACCTATATCTAATTTTAAAAACAAGATTACGTATAAATTATATATCTTTGTATACAAAATGTCAATCTTAATTTTTCACCATGTACGCAATATTTATTTATATTTCTTCACTCAAAAATTCGTTTAGTATCATACTATTATTTTGATTTTATTCGAATTTTATACCTCTAACTCTTTCTTCTTTACCTGTGTTAATCCTCTTTTTTCTTGTAGTAATTTATCTATACAGCTTCTGACACTTTCAGCCTGTTCCACTTCTTTTCGTATATCTTTGATTTGAGAATATAGACCATCTTTTTCTTTCCCAAAAGTGCCAATTTCTGCCTTCCATTTGGATATATTTAGGCTCTTGCTCTCGCCTAAATGTTCTTGGAGATATTTCTTTGCACTTTCAAATAAAATTAACGGTATCATTGTCCATATAAGCGTCATAGAGCTTGTCCAAAGCACTTTCATCGCTGATACCTTTTTCCACGCTTATAATTGCCTTAACGAAGTCCTTGTGGTTATCATTGACCATATCTTCTATTTGATTTCTCATTTTTTAAATTTATATAATTTGCAATAAAGAGCGACAGATCCCCGAAATACAATATGTAAATCAGTCTGTCGCTCTTTCTATTTCTTCAAACACGGCGCCTGCTAAGATAATCAAAACTGCTATAGCTCCCCAAGACATATTCAAATTTTCAAAACATTTCATTTAAATTTATGTCTCACACAGTCTACCATGAAGCAAGAAAACTCTGGATACAGCTTAAGCCTCAATTTTGGTTTGAAAGTTAGAGATTTTACACGAGAAATCATTTCTTCGTATTCTCTTTTATCTTTTTCCAATTCCTCAATATATTTCTTCTTATCTTCCTCGCTCACATAGTCATCATCAACTATAGCTTCTTTAATAGCATCCATTAAATAGAGGCTATTTTTTTCTTCAAGGACAAAAAACTTTGCTTTTTCATCCTTTAACCATAAAGCATAATAATAGTGTTCCCAGTCAGCTAGATAGTATTGACAAATAACTTCATCGCTATAGTAATGTAAGAATTTGTCGAATTCTTCAAGTACATAATAGGCATCAAAAATTTGCTCCGCAGAAATATCATCTGTTTTCAAATTGTGATTTTCATCTTCTCCTGACTTTACTTTTTCTAACCAAGATATTGCTTTATCTTTATTACCAAGATATACTTCGCAGTATGCAATGCTAAGCAATAGACTCATTCTATCAGGATATTGTTTTAATAATTCTAAAAATATTTCTTTAGCTTTCTCATATTCTTTGAGTTCATATAAAGAGACTGCATGATTGAAGGAATATTCATAACTATCATCAATATTTTTGGCTTTTTCAAAATATTTTTGACTCAATATAAGCCATTCTTTATTTTCATTAGACTGGTACATACTAAAGTAATAAAGCCCCAATCCTGTATATGTTTCAACAAAAGGAGAATCTAAATCCTTTGCTTTTAGTAAATATTCTAATGTTTCTTCAGTATAATCATGGTTAAATGCAATATTGGTGTAAACTCTTGCTTTTTGAGCATTATCTAAATAATTTTCAAATTTATCAAGAAAAGAATTTAAATATCTTATATACTCACCGCGTCCAAGCTCTAACTTTAAAGAAGCAAGCGTACATACTATATCAATATCTGAAGGATATTCTTTTTGTTTGGATAACAAGTAGCTTTCCATTTTTTTAAGGTATTCTGTTGATCTTTCATAGTCCTTTAAAAATGTCTCTTTATATCTACCCTCATATTCTTTTTTCTGCTTGTCCCAATATGCCTTTATTTCATTTATCAAAATCTGTACTCCTAATTAGTTAAAATTTAACAAACACTATTTTCACTTTTTATCCTTTCCTACAGCTTCGAATTTACGTATCCACATATATTTATATTTTCTACTATTACAATACTATCCAATTATTACTTATTCATCTTTCTTATAGTAGCTGGGATAAAGAGGGTGTTCAAATAAACCATCATCAATCATTTTTTCAATCTCCGCCGGCAAATCAACTTTATATACTTTTTTATAAATAGCTGTGCTTAAACATTCAAATCCGCCTCCCGAAGAAGTATCACCTAAAAAATTTTGAATTGCTTCTATATCGGGATAATGATGAGGATTATGTAGATAACGCATATATTCCTCTAAAACTCGTCTAATGTATAGAAAGTCTTTCAGGTTTATTGTTATTTTTTCCTTATCAGAAATAGCATCTAATCCATATTCAACGATATCTTTTATATTTGTATATTTTATCATCTTTAAATTCAATACCTCCTTTTCTCCAAATAATTATCATATAAAATTGTTGTTTTAAATCGTTTATTTTTTTACCTTATACACCATATCTCCGATGTTCCAAACATACATAATTGCCGTCACTGGGCGTTTTCCCTCTTCCCGAAGCCATCCTGTATATGTAGTTGTGTTGCCATAATAGCCTTCAATAATGATTTCAAATTCTGAGTCTGTATATTCATCTATAAATTGTTGTAAACCAATAGACTTTCCATTAAACCGTCCTTCACCCACGATTTTGTTAAATATCAATACATCGCACAGGTCGATATCACATTTTTTAAAACATATTTCACCAGGGTATGAT
>NZ_JVRR01000132.1 GCF_001070715.1 Streptococcus pseudopneumoniae | reverse complement strand
ACTAATTTCCACTTCGGTCAGGCAAGTGGAAGTTACTTTGAGAAGTTAGCCTATTAAAAATCCCATCAAAATAGCTTGAAAATATCGAAAAAGTATGGTAGAATAAAAATTGTCGTGTGAACGATAATACTCATTCTTGATGAATTGTGAAACAGTTGCCTTTAGGTCGTTTTGCGAGTTGAAGTCAAGAAGAGGAAAAAAACAAAAAGGAGAAATACTCATGGCAGTAATTTCAATGAAACAACTTCTTGAGGCTGGTGTACACTTTGGTCACCAAACTCGTCGCTGGAACCCTAAGATGGCTAAGTACATCTTTACAGAGCGTAACGGAATCCACGTTATCGACTTGCAACAAACTGTAAAATACGCTGACCAAGCATACGACTTCATGCGTGATGCAGCAGCTAACGATGCAGTTGTATTGTTCGTTGGTACTAAGAAACAAGCAGCTGATGCAGTTGCTGAAGAAGCAGTACGTTCAGGTCAATACTTCATCAACCACCGTTGGTTGGGTGGAACTCTTACAAACTGGGGAACAATCCAAAAGCGTATCGCTCGTTTGAAAGAAATTAAACGTATGGAAGAAGATGGAACTTTCGAAGTTCTTCCTAAGAAAGAAGTTGCACTTCTTAACAAACAACGTGCACGTCTTGAAAAATTCTTGGGTGGTATCGAAGATATGCCTCGTATCCCAGATGTGATGTACGTAGTTGACCCACATAAAGAGCAAATCGCTGTTAAAGAAGCTAAAAAATTGGGAATCCCAGTTGTAGCGATGGTTGACACAAACACTGATCCAGATGATATCGATGTAATCATCCCAGCTAACGATGACGCTATCCGAGCTGTTAAATTGATTACAGCTAAATTGGCTGACGCTATCATCGAAGGACGTCAAGGTGAGGATGCAGTAGCAGTTGAAGCAGAATTTGCAGCTTCAGAAACTCAAGCAGATTCAATTGAAGAAATCGTTGAAGTTGTAGAAGGCGACAACGCTTAATTTATACAAATAGTAATTACCTAGGAGGGCGGGGCTTAGCCCGGCTCTCCTATTTTTAAAAAATATAGGAGAATCAAAATGGCAGAAATTACAGCTAAACTTGTTAAAGAGTTGCGTGAAAAATCTGGTGCTGGTGTTATGGACGCTAAAAAAGCATTGGTTGAAGTGGAAGGCGATATCGAAAAAGCGATTGAATTGCTTCGTGAAAAAGGTATGGCAAAAGCAGCTAAGAAAGCTGACCGTGTTGCTGCAGAAGGTTTGACTGGTGTTTATGTTGACGGTAACACTGCAGCAGTTGTTGAAGTAAATGCTGAAACTGACTTTGTTGCGAAAAACGCTCAATTTGTTGAGTTGGTAAACGCAACAGCTAAAGCAATCGTTGAAGGAAAACCTGCTAACAATGAAGAAGCTCTTGCTTTGACAATGCCTTCAGGTGAAACTCTTGAAGCTGCATACGTATCTGCAACAGCGACTATCGGAGAAAAAATCTCATTCCGTCGCTTTGCTTTGATTGAAAAAACAGACGCACAACACTTTGGAGCATACCAACATAACGGTGGACGTATCGGTGTTATTTCAGTTGTTGAAGGTGGAGACGAAGCACTTGCTAAACAAATTTCAATGCACATCGCTGCTATGAAACCAACAGTTCTTTCATACAAAGAATTGGATGAGCAATTTGTTAAAGATGAGTTGGCACAATTGAACCACGTTATCGACCAAGATAACGAAAGCCGTGCAATGGTTAACAAACCAGCTCTTCCACACTTGAAATATGGATCAAAAGCACAATTGACTGATGAAGTGATTGCTCAAGCTGAAGCTGACATCAAAGCTGAGTTGGTTGCAGAAGGCAAACCAGAAAAAATCTGGGACAAAATTATCCCAGGTAAAATGGATCGCTTCATGCTTGACAACACTAAAGTTGACCAAGCTTACACACTTCTTGCACAAGTTTACATCATGGATGATAGCAAGACAGTTGAAGCATACCTTGAATCAGTTAACGCTTCAGTAGTTGAGTTCGCTCGCTTTGAAGTTGGTGAAGGTATCGAGAAAGCTGCAAACGACTTTGAAGCTGAAGTTGCAGCTACAATGGCAGCAGCCTTGAATAACTAATTATAGAAAGGAAGTAAATTTGCTTCCTTTTTTCTATGCAGTCGATCCTTATAGGGAGAGTTTCCTATTTTCAAGGTAAAAATAAAAAGCCCTATAATAAGGGCCAATTGTATTTAGGAGACTAAACTTCAAATTCATAGAGTGCTGTAGAGAGATAACGTTCACCGTTATCTGGTGCTAGAGCAAGGACTTTTTTACCTGTACCTAATTTTTTGGCAATCTCGATGGCTCCGTAGATAGCTGCAGCTGAAGAAATCCCTACAAGGAAACCTTCTTTTCCACCAATTTCACGTCCGAGTGCAAGAGCATCATCTGATGTTACACGAACGATACCATCATAGGCTTTAGTATCAAGTGTATCAGGAATAAATCCAGCTGATATACCTTGAATTTTGTGAGGACCAGGTTTTTCACCAGATAGAATAGCAGATTCATCAGCTTCCACTGCATAAACTTGAATGTTTGAATTTGCTGATTTGAGTGCATGAGAAACACCAGAAATCGTTCCACCGGTACCCACTCCAGCAACAAAGGCATCTAGTCCATCTTTACCGAAAGCAGCTAGTATTTCAGCTCCTGTTGTTCTTTCGTGTACTTCTGGATTTGCTGGGTTGTCAAATTGAAGAGGAAGGAAACCATCACGTTCAGCAGCGATTTCTTGAGCCTTAGCAATAGCACCTTTCATTCCTTCGCTACCAGGAGTAAGGACGAGTTCAGCACCATAGGCTTGGATAATTTTACGTCTTTCTACACTCATAGTTTCAGGCATAACGATGACGACTTTATACCCTTTAGCAGCACCTACCCATGAAAGTCCAATACCAGTGTTTCCACTTGTTGCTTCAACAATAGTAGAACCAGGTTTCAGAATACCCTCTTGTTCAGCTTTTTCAATCATGCTAAGGGCAATACGGTCTTTTACAGATGAACCAGGATTAAATGCTTCGAGCTTTACATAGACGTCCGCAGCACCTTCTGGTACAATGTTGTTAAGTTTAACAATCGGAGTTTGACCGATTAGTTCAGTAATGTTGTTATAAATAGACATATGAATACCTCTTTGTATAAGATATCTCTAGTATAACGCTATCTATACCATTTGTAAAATATAGAAATCCTATCGAAGTGATAGGATTTTTTTATATCACAGGTCTAAGCCATTAATTTTTAAGCGATTGTGATAGGCTAATTCTAGTAAATAGGTGTAAAGGAGAACGCTATCAGGTTTCGTTTGAATTGCTTCATTTTCTAGTATATTTTGGTACGCATCTTTTTATTTTGCTCGCTAAAGTAGTTGTGAGAATGTCAACGAAACACTGTATTATCCATTGTTTACACTAAGTTTACAGGAACTTCAACTTCTCGTAAATCTTGGTCAGTTAAAGTGACTTTTCCGTTAAAAAACTCTACAAGTGAAGCTTTAATAGTTTCTTTTTCTTCTTTATCAACATAAATCATCGTATCGACTTGATCTGTAAAGTTTGTATCCAGCTCCATGAGATCATGTTCTTTAAGAAAGTTACTATACTCTTGGTATTGAGCATAAGACATTTGAATAGCAATGCCAGCCTGTTCTTTTATTTCAATAATACCAATTTCTTTGACAGCTAAGGCGACACTGCCGGCGTAAGCACGAATTAGTCCTCCAGCGCCTAGTTTAATACCACCAAAGTAGCGTGTCACGACCACACAGACATTAGTGAGATTGTGATTTTCTAGTACCCCAAGCATGGGAACGCCAGCAGTACCACTAGGCTCACCATCATCACTTGTACGTTTGATTTCACTACGTTCCCCAATGATAAAGGCCGAGCAGTTATGCGTCGCTTTGTAGTGTTCTTTTTTGATGGCAGTAATGAAGTCACGAGCCTCTTCTTCGCTATAAACACGCTTGGTATGGCAGATAAAGCGAGATTTTTTGATTTCTTCTTGGACTTGATCGTCCTCTTTAATTGTTCTAAATTCCATGATTTAATTGTACTAAAAAATCATCTAAAGCGCTAGGTTTTTACGAATAAAGAAGTATGAAAGTAAATCCAAATTATCTTGGTCGCTTGTTTACTGAGAATGAATTAACAGAAGAAGAGCGTCAGTTGGCGGAGAAACTTCCAGCAATGAGAAAGGAGAAGGGGAAACTTTTCTGTCAACGTTGTAATAGTACTATTCTAGAAGAATGGTATTTGCCCATTGGTGCTTACTATTGTCGGGAGTGCTTAATTATGAAGCGAGTTAGGAATGATCAAGCTTTATACTATTTCCCACAGGAGGATTTTCCGAAGCAAGATGTTCTTAAATGGCGTGGTCAATTAACTCCTTTTCAAGAGAAGGTGTCAGAGGGACTGATTCAAGCAGTAGAGAAGCAAGAGCCAACTTTAGTTCATGCGGTAGCAGGAGCAGGAAAGACAGAAATGATTTATCAAGTTGTGGCTAAAGTAATCAATGCGGGTGGTGCAGTGTGTTTGGCCAGTCCTCGCATAGATGTTTGTTTGGAGTTGTATAAGCGCCTGCAAAAGGATTTTGCTTGTGAGATAGCCATCCTACATGGAGAATCGGAACCTTATTTTAGAACACCACTAGTTGTTGCGACGACCCATCAGTTATTGAAATTTTATCAAGCTTTTGATTTGCTGATAGTGGATGAAGTAGATGCCTTTCCTTATGTTGACAACTCCACGCTTTACCACGCTGTCAAGAATAGTGTAAAGGAGAATGGACTGAGAATCTTTTTAACAGCGACTTCGACCGATGAGTTAGATAAAAAGGTCCGTTTAGGAGAACTAAAAAGACTGAGTTTACCGAGACGGTTTCATGGAAATCCGTTGATTATTCCAAAACCAATTTGGTTATCGGATTTTAATCGCTACTTAGATAAGAAGTGTTTGTCGCCAAAGTTAAAGTCCTATATTGATAAGCAGAGAAAGACAGCTTATCCGTTACTCATTTTTGCATCAGAAATAAAAAAAGGGGAGCAGCTAAAAGAAATCTTACATGAGCAATATCCAAATGAGAAAATTGGCTTTGTATCTTCTGTAACAGAGGATCGATTAGAGCAGGTACAAGCTTTTCGAGATGGAGAACTGACAATACTTATCAGTACGACAATCTTGGAGCGTGGAGTTACCTTCCCTTGTGTGGATGTTTTCGTAGTAGAGGCCAATCATCGTTTGTTTACCAAGTCTAGTTTGATTCAAATTGGTGGACGAGTTGGACGAAGCATGGATAGACCGACAGGAGATTTGCTTTTCTTCCATGATGGGTTAAATGATTCAATCAAGAAGGCGATTAAGGAAATTCAGATGATGAATAAGGAGGCTGGTCTATGAAGTGCTTGTTATGTGGGCAGACTATGAAGACTGTTTTAACTTTTAGTAGTCTCTTACTTCTGAAGAATGATGCCTCCTGTCTTTGTTTAGATTGTGATTCTACTTTTGAGAGAATTGGAGAAGAGTACTGTCCAAACTGTATGAAAATAGGATTGTCAACAAAGTGTCAAGACTGTCAATTTTGGTGTAAAGAAGGAGTTGAGGTCAGTCATAGAGCGATTTTCACTTACAATCAAGCTATGAAGGATTTTTTTAGTCGATATAAATTTGATGGAGATTTTCTTTTAAGAAAAGTTTTTTCTTCATTTTTAAGTGAGGAGTTGAAAAAGTACAAAGAGTATCAATTTGTAGTCATTCCCCTAAGTCCTGATAGATATGCTAACAGAGGATTTAATCAGGTTGAGGGCTTGGTAGAGGCAGCAGGTTTTTCGTATCTGGATTTACTAGAGAAGAGAGAAGAGCGGACCAGTTCTTCTAAAAATCGTTCAGAACGCTTGGCAACAGAACTTCCTTTCTTTATTAAGAGTGGAGTTACTATTCCTAAAAAAATCCTACTTATAGATGATATCTATACTACAGGAGCAACTATAAATCGTGTTAAGAAACTGTTGGAAGAAGCTGGTGCTAAGGATGTAAAAACATTTTCCCTTGTAAGATGAGGAAAAAATTTGCAAAAATAGAATGAAAGCGTTATAATAAAATCATAAAAACAAAAATGTTTAGAAAGAAGGTACTCATATGATTAAATATAGTATCCGTGGTGAAAACCTAGAAGTAACAGAAGCAATTCGTGATTATGTAGTTTCTAAACTCGAAAAGATCGAAAAGTACTTCCAGCCAGAGCAAGAGTTGGATGCCCGAATTAACTTAAAAGTTTATCGTGAAAAAACAGCTAAAGTGGAAGTAACGATTCCGCTTGGCTCTATTACTCTTCGTGCAGAAGATGTATCTCAAGATATGTATGGTTCAATTGACCTTGTAACTGATAAAATTGAACGTCAGATTCGTAAAAATAAAACAAAAATCGAGCGTAAAAATAAAAATAAGGTAGCAACTAGTCAATTATTTACAGATGCTTTGGTGGAAGATCCAAATGTTGTCCAGTCTAAAGTTGTTCGTTCAAAACAAATTGATTTAAAACCAATGGATTTGGAAGAAGCTATTCTACAAATGGATTTGTTAGGACATGATTTCTTTATCTATGTGGATGTTGAAGATCAGACAACCAATGTGATTTATCGTCGTGAGGATGGCGAAATTGGTTTGTTAGAGGTTAAAGAATCTTAATTTCAATATGTGTAAAGGTAGGTTTACTGAATTGTAAACCTCCTTTTTCTTATAATTGATAGAATTACTGATTACACTTTTAAAAAGTCGCTTTTTGAGGGGTATTATGGTATAATGGGTGCCAAGAGGTTTGGAATGAAAAAATTTTATGTAAGTCCATTCTTTCCTATTCTAGTAGGATTGATTGCGTTTGGAGTCTTATCCACTTTCATTATTTTTGTTAATAATAATCTGTTGACGGTTTTCATTTTGTTTCTTTTTGTAGGAGGCTATGTTTTTTTATTTAAGAAACTGAGAGTGCATTATACAAGGAGTGATGTAGAACAGATACAGTATGTAAACCACCAAGCGGAAGAAAGTTTGACAGCTCTATTGGAACAGATGCCTGTAGGTGTTATGAAATTGAATTTATCTTCTGGAGAGGTTGAGTGGTTTAATCCCTATGCTGAATTGATTTTGACCAAGGAAGATGGCGATTTTGATTTGGAAGCTGTTCAAACGATTATCAAGGCTTCAGTAGGAAATCCGTCTACTTATGCCAAACTGGGTGAGAAGCGTTATGCTGTTCATATGGATGCTTCTTCCGGTGTTTTGTATTTTGTAGATGTATCCAGGGAGCAAGCCATAACAGATGAATTAGTAACGAGTCGACCAGTGATTGGAGTTGTATCTGTGGATAATTATGATGATTTGGAGGATGCAACTTCTGAGTCAGATATTAGTCAAATCAATAGTTTTGTAGCTAATTTTATATCAGAGTTTTCAGAAAAATACATGATGTTTTCTCGTCGGGTAAGTATGGATCGATTTTATCTATTTACTGACTACACGGTGCTTGAGGGCTTGATGAATGATAAATTTTCTGTTATTGATGCTTTCAGAGAAGAGTCGAAACAGAGACAGTTGCCCTTGACCTTAAGTATGGGATTTTCTTATGGCGATGGAAATCATGATGAAATAGGGAAAGTTGCTTTGCTCAATTTGAACTTGGCTGAAGTACGTGGTGGCGACCAGGTGGTTGTCAAGGAGAATGATGAAACGAAAAATCCAGTCTACTTTGGCGGTGGGTCGGCTGCGTCCATCAAGCGCACTCGTACCCGTACTCGATCAATGATGACAGCCATATCTGATAAGATTCGTAGTGTGGATCAAGTGTTTGTAGTTGGACATAGAAATTTAGATATGGATGCCTTGGGCTCTGCTGTAGGTATGCAGTTGTTCGCCAGCAATGTGATTGAAAATAGCTATGCTCTTTATGATGAAAATCAAATGTCTCCGGATATTGAACGAGCTGTTTCATTCTTAGAAAAAGAAGGAGTTACGAAGTTGTTGTCTGTTAAGGATGCAATGGGGATGGTGACCAATCGTTCTTTGTTGATTCTTGTAGACCATTCAAAGACAGCTTTAACTTTATCAAAAGATTTTTATGATTTATTTACCCAAACTATCGTCATTGACCACCATCGAAGGGATCAGGATTTCCCAGACAATGCAGTTATCACTTATATCGAAAGTGGTGCAAGCAGTGCCAGTGAGTTAGTAACAGAACTGATTCAGTTCCAGAATTCTAAGAAAAATCGTTTGAGTCGTATGCAAGCAAGTGTCTTGATGGCTGGTATGATGCTGGATACTAAAAATTTCACCTCACGAGTGACTAGTCGGACATTTGATGTTGCTAGCTATCTCAGAACGCGCGGAAGTGATAGTATTGCTATCCAAGAAATCGCTGCGACAGATTTTGAAGAATATCGTGAGGTCAATGAACTGATTTTACAGGGGCGTAAATTAGGTTCAGATGTATTGATAGCAGAGGCTAAGGACTCGAAATGCTATGATACAGTTGTTATTAGTAAGGCAGCAGATGCCATGTTAGCTATGTCAGGTATTGAAGCGAGTTTTGTTCTTGCGAAAAATACACAAGGCTTTATATCCATCTCAGCTCGGAGTCGTAGTAAACTGAATGTGCAACGGATTATGGAAGAACTGGGAGGTGGAGGTCACTTTAATTTGGCAGCAGCTCAAATTAAAGATTTAACCTTGTCAGAAGCAGGTGAAAAACTGACAGAAATTGTATTAAATGAAATAAAGGAAAAGGAGAAAGAAGAATGAAAGTAATCTTTTTAGCAGATGTTAAAGGAAAAGGTAAAAAAGGCGAAATTAAGGAAGTACCAACAGGGTATGCGCAAAACTTTCTTATCAAAAAGAACCTAGCCAAAGAAGCGACTGCTCAAGCGGTAGGTGAGCTTCGTGGTAAACAAAAATCTGAAGAAAAAGCTCACGCTGAAATGATTGCAGAAGCAAAAGCAATTAAAGCCCAACTTGAAGCAGAAGAAACGGTTGTAGAATTTGTTGAAAAAGTTGGTCCAGATGGTCGTACCTTTGGTTCGATTACCAATAAGAAGATTGCAGAAGAATTGCAAAAGCAATTTGGAATTAAGATTGATAAACGTCATATCCAAGTACAAGCTCCGATTCGAGCGGTTGGTTTAATCGATGTACCAGTGAAAATCTATCAAGATATCACAAGTGTAATCAATCTTCGTGTGAAAGAAGGATAAATTTACACCTTCTTGACAAGATTGTAAAAGGAAGGGAAGTCTGATGGCAGAAGTAGAAGAGTTACGAGTACAACCTCAAGATATCTTAGCTGAGCAATCCGTTTTGGGGGCTATCTTTATTGATGAGAGTAAGCTTGTTTTTGTACGAGAATATATTGAGTCTCGGGACTTTTTTAAGTATGCCCATCGTTTGATTTTCCAAGCTATGGTCGATTTATCCGATCGTGGCGATGCCATAGATGCAACAACGGTTCGTACTATTCTTGATAATCAAGGTGATTTACAGAATATTGGTGGCTTATCTTACTTGGTTGAGATTGTCAATTCTGTGCCAACTTCTGCTAATGCGGAGTATTATGCTAAAATCGTTGCAGAAAAAGCTATGTTACGGCGATTAATCTCCAAGTTGACAGAGTCTGTCAATCAAGCTTACGAGGCTTCGCAACCAGCTGATGAAATCATTGCTCAGGCAGAAAAAGGCCTGATTGATGTCAGCGAAAATGCTAATCGAAGTGGATTTAAGAACATTCGAGATGTGTTGAATATCAACTTTGGAAATCTGGAAGCTCGCTCGCAACAAACGACCGATATTACAGGTATTGCGACAGGCTATCGTGACTTGGATCATATGACGACTGGTCTGCATGAGGAGGAGTTGATTATCCTAGCAGCCCGTCCGGCGGTTGGTAAGACAGCCTTTGCCTTGAATATTGCTCAGAATATTGGGACTAAGTTGGACAAAACTGTTGCTATTTTTTCACTCGAAATGGGTGCGGAAAGTCTAGTGGATCGTATGTTGGCGGCAGAAGGTTTGGTAGAATCGCATTCTATCCGTACGGGTCAATTGACTGATGAGGAGTGGCAAAAATATACCATTGCTCAAGGGAATCTAGCTAATGCAAGTATCTATATCGATGATACGCCAGGAATTCGGATTACAGAGATTCGTTCTCGTTCTCGTAAATTGGCTCAAGAAACTGGAAATCTTGGTTTGATTTTGATAGACTATTTGCAGCTTATCACGGGAACTGGTCGAGAAAACCGCCAACAAGAAGTTTCAGAAATTTCACGTCAGTTGAAAATCCTAGCAAAAGAACTGAAGGTTCCAGTAATCGCTCTAAGTCAGCTTTCTCGTGGTGTAGAACAACGTCAGGATAAGAGACCGGTCTTGTCTGATATTCGTGAATCTGGGTCTATTGAGCAGGACGCTGATATCGTAGCCTTTCTTTATCGCGACGATTACTATGAGCGTGGTGGTGAAGAAGAGGAAGGCATACCGAATAATAAGGTAGAAGTTATTATCGAGAAAAACCGTAGTGGAGCTCGTGGAACGGTGGAATTAATTTTCCAAAAAGAATACAATAAATTTTCAAGTATCTCAAAGAGGGAGGCATAAGATGTCAGATGCATTTACAGATGTAGCCAAGATGAAAAAAATCAAAGAAGAAATCAAGGCACATGAGGGACAAGTCGTAGAAATGACTTTGGAGAATGGTCGTAAGCGCCAAAAAAATAGATTGGGTAAGCTAATTGAGGTTTATCCATCCCTATTTATTGTGGAATTTGGGAATGTGGAAGGAGATAAACAAGCTAATGTTTACGTTGAATCCTTTACTTACTCAGATATCCTTACTGAAAAGAATTTGATTCATTATCTGGACTAAAGTGAGAAATTTTCTCACTTTTTCTTTTTTCTCCGAATAGTTTAAGTGAAGGTAATCTTCGATTTATATTATTTTTCAAGGAGGAAGAATGAAAATTTTACCGTTTAAAGTAACAGAGACAAGGTTTTCTTTCAGAAAATCAGCTAAAAAGCTTGTTCCCTTTTTAATAGTAGGATTGATGTTAGCAGCGGGTAATAGTGTATATGCCTATTCTGGAGGAAATGGATCGATTGCGCGTGGAGATGATTATCCTGCTTACTATAAAAATGGGAGTCAGGAAATTGATCAGTGGCGCATGTACTCTCGTCAGTGTACTTCATTTGCAGCCTTTCGCTTGAGTAGTGTCAATGGTTTTGAGATTCCAAGGGCTTATGGAAATGCGAATGAATGGGGGCATCGTGCTCGTCGTGAAGGCTATCGTGTAGATAGTGTGCCAACGATTGGATCTATTGCTTGGTCTACTGCAGGAACTTATGGTCATGTTGCTTGGGTGTCAAATGTAATGGGAGATCAGATTGAGATCGAGGAATATAACTATGGTTATACAGAATCCTATAATAAACGAGTTATAAAAGCAAACACTATGACAGGATTTATTCATTTTAAAGATTTGGATGGTGGCAGTGTTGGGAATAGTCAATCCTCAGCTTCAACAGGAGGAATACATTATTTTAAGACTAAGGCAGCTATAAAAAATCAACCTTTAGTTAGTGCAACTTCAATTGCATATTATTCTCCAGGTGAGAGTGTTCATTATGATCAGGTACTTGAAAAAGATGGGTACAAGTGGTTGAGTTATATATCTTATAACGGAAGTCGTCGTTATATCCAGCTAGAAGGAGTGACTTCGTCACAGAATTATCAGAACCAATCAGGAAATAGTTCTAATTATAGCTCAAATACTGGATTGCCTGTCGGTTGGAAAAAAATAAATGGTAGTTGGTATCATTTTAAATCAAATGGGTCTAAATCAACGGGATGGTTGAAGGATGGTTCCAGCTGGTATTATTTGAAATCATCTGGTGAAATGCAGACAGGATGGTTAAAGGAAAATGGCTCGTGGTATTATCTGGATAGTTCAGGGGCAATGAAAACAGGCTGGTATCAAGTTTCTGGTAAGTGGTATTATTCTTACTCTTCGGGTGCCTTAGCTGTTAATACGACAGTGGATGGCTACAGAGTAAACAGTGATGGAGAACGAGTATAGAAAATTGGAGTAGGAAATTTTTCCTGCTCTTTTCTGTAAGCAGTTTCCTTGACATTTTTCTTATTTTGCGCTATCATATATCTATATAATATATGGGAGTCTGTGTACAGTCTGAGAGGAAGTGTTAAACTTCGACCGCACCTGATCTGGGTAATGCCAGCGTAGGGAACGATACTTAGTCTATTCTTGACCTTTTCCATATATGGCAAAGGTTTTTCTTTTTGTCAAAGGAAAACGAGAAGAGGAGGTTTTTATGAAAGCAAGCATCGCCTTGCAAGTTTTACCCCTAGCACAGGGGATTGATCGGATTGCTGTTATCGATCAAGTCATTGCTTATCTACAAGCTCAAGAAGTGACCATAGTGGTGACACCATTTGAAACGGTCTTGGAAGGGGAGTTTGATGAGCTCATGCGCATTCTCAAAGAAGCGCTGGAAGTGGCAGGGCAGGAGGCAGATAATGTCTTTGCCAATGTCAAAATAAATGTAGGAGAGATTTTAAGTATTGATGAGAAACTTGAAAAGTATACTGAGACGACACATTAGTCTATTGGGCTTTCTGGGAGTCTTGTCAATCTGGCAGTTAGCAGGTTTTCTTAAACTTCTCCCCAAGTTTATCCTGCCGACACCTCTTGAAATTCTCCAGTCCTTTGTTCGTGACAGAGAATTTCTCTGGCACCATAGCTGGGCGACCTTGAGAGTGGCTTTATTGGGACTGATTTTGGGAGTCTTGATTGCCTGTCTCATGGCTGTACTTATGGATAGTTTAACTTGGCTCAATGACCTGATTTACCCTATGATGGTGGTTGTTCAGACTATCCCGACCATTGCCATAGCTCCTATCTTGGTCTTGTGGCTAGGTTATGGCATTTTGCCTAAGATTGTCCTGATTATCTTGACGACAACCTTCCCTATCATCGTCAGTATTTTGGACGGTTTTAGGCATTGTGACAAGGATATGCTGACCTTGTTTAGTTTGATGCGGGCCAAGCCTTGGCAAATCCTGTGGCATTTTAAAATCCCAGTCAGTCTGCCTTACTTTTATGCAGGTCTGAGAGTCAGTGTCTCCTACGCCTTTATCACAACAGTGGTATCTGAGTGGTTGGGAGGCTTTGAAGGACTAGGTGTCTACATGATTCAGTCCAAGAAACTGTTTCAGTATGATACCATGTTCGCGATTATTATTCTGGTATCGATTATCAGTCTTCTGGGTATGAAGTTGGTCGATATCAGTGAAAAATATGTTATTAAATGGAAACGTTCGTAGAATAAGAATGTTTCTGAAAAAGAAAAGAGGAAATCAAAATGAAGAAAACATGGAAAGTGTTTTTAACGCTTGTGACAGCTCTTGTAGCTGTTGTGCTTGTGGCCTGTGGTCAAGGAACTACTTCTAAGGACAACAAAGAAGCAGAACTCAAGAAGATCGACTTTATCCTAGACTGGACACCAAATACCAACCACACAGGACTTTATGTTGCTAAGGAAAAGGGTTATTTCAAAGAAGCTGGAGTGGATGTTGATTTGAAATTGCCACCAGAAGAAAGTTCTTCTGATTTGGTTATCAATGGTAAGGCACCATTTGCAGTGTATTTCCAAGACTACATGGCTAAAAAATTGGAAAAAGGGGCAGGAATTACTGCCGTTGCAGCTATTGTTGAACACAATACATCAGGAATCATCTCACGTAAATCTGACAATGTTACCAGTCCAAAAGACTTGGTTGGGAAGAAATACGGAACTTGGAATGACCCAACTGAACTTGCTATGTTGAAAACCTTGGTAGAATCACAAGGTGGGGACTTTGAAAAAGTTGAAAAAGTACCAAACAACGACTCAAACTCAATCACACCGATTGCCAATGGTGTCTTTGACGCTGCTTGGATTTATTACGGTTGGGATGGAATTCTTGCTAAATCTCAAGGTGTAGATGCTAATTTCATGTACTTGAAAGACTACGTTAAAGAATTTGACTACTACTCACCAGTTATCATCGCCAACAACGACTATTTGAAAGATAACAAAGAAGAAGCTCGCAAAGTCATCCAAGCTATCAAAAAAGGTTACCAATATGCTATGGAACATCCAGAGGAAGCAGCTGATATCCTTATCAAGAATGCACCTGAACTCAAGGAAAAACGTGACTTTGTCATCGAATCTCAAAAATACTTGTCAAAAGAATACGCAAGCGACAAGGAAAAATGGGGACAATTTGATGCAGGCCGTTGGAATGCCTTCTACAAGTGGGATAAAGAAAATGGTATCCTTAAAGAAGACTTGACAGACAAAGGCTTTACCAACGAATTTGTGAAATAATGACAGAAATAAGACTAGAACACGTCAGTTATGCCTATGGTCAGGAGAGGATTTTAGAGGACATCAATCTGAAAGTCACTTCAGGTGAAGTGGTTTCCATCCTAGGCCCAAGTGGTGTTGGAAAGACCACCCTCTTTAATCTAATCGCTGGGATTTTAGAAGTTCAGTCAGGGAGAATTGTCCTTGATGGTGAAGAAAATCCCAAGGGGCGCGTGAGTTATATGTTGCAAAAGGATCTGCTCTTGGAGCACAAGACGGTGCTTGGTAATATCATTCTGCCCCTCTTGATTCAAAAGGTGGATAAGGCAGAAGCTATTGCTCGTGCAGATGAAATCCTTGCGACCTTTCAGCTAACGGCTGTAAGGGATAAATATCCTCATGAACTGAGTGGGGGGATGCGTCAGCGTGTGGCCTTGCTTCGTACCTATCTTTTCGGGCACAAGCTCTTTCTCTTGGATGAGGCCTTTAGTGCCTTGGATGAGATGACCAAGATGGAACTCCACGCTTGGTACCTTGAGATTCACAAGCAGTTGCAGCTAACAACCCTGATCATCACGCATAGTATCGAGGAGGCCCTCAATCTCAGCGACCGCATCTATATCTTGAAAAATCGCCCTGGGCAGATTGTTTCAGAAATTAAACTAGATTGGTCTGAAGATGAGGACAAGGAAGTCCAAAAGATTGCCTACAAACGTCAAATCTTGGCAGAATTAGGCTTAGATAAGTAGAAAAATAGGGAGTTGGTGAAGATTATCCTTTACCAGCGCCCTTTTTCTTTTAAAAATGAGAAAATTTCGGTATAATAGTCAAAGATAGTCAAGGTTTAAAGAGAGAGGTGGGTTTGTAATGAGATTTAAAAATACATCGGATCATATTGAGGCCTACATCAAGGCGATTTTAGATCAATCTGGTATCGTGGAGTTGCAACGGAGTCAGTTGGCAGATACTTTTCAGGTTGTTCCCAGTCAGATTAACTATGTGATCAAGACACGCTTTACGGAAAGTAGAGGCTACTTGGTTGAAAGTAAGCGTGGTGGCGGAGGCTATATTCGTATAGGACGGATTGAGTTTTCTAGCCATCATGAAATGCTCCGGGAGTTGCTTTACTCGATTGGTGAGCGAGTCAGTCAAGAAATTTATGAGGATATTCTACAGCTTTTGGTTGAGCAGGAATTGATGACCAAGCAGGAGATGAATTTGCTTGTGGCAGTAGCTTTGGATCGCGTCCTAGGAGAAGAAGCTCCAGTCCTTCGAGCAAATATGCTACGACAGGTCATACAAGAGGTAGATAGAAAAGGGAAGTAAGATGAACTATTCAAAAGCATTGAATGAATGTATCGAAAGTGCCTACATGGTTGCTGGCCATTTTGGAGCTAGTTACCTAGAGTCTTGGCACTTGTTGATTGCCATGTCTAACCACAGTTATAGTGTGGCAGGGGCAACTTTAAATGATTATCCATATGAGATGGACCGTTTAGAAGAGGTGGCTTTGGAACTGACTGAAACGGACTATAGCCAGGATGAAACCTTTACAGAATTGCCGTTTTCTCATCGTCTGCAGGTTCTGTTTGCTGAAGCAGAGTATGTAGCGTCAGTGGTCCATGCTAAGGTGCTAGGGACGGAGCACGTCCTCTATGCGATTTTGCATGATGGCAATGCCTTGGCGACTCGTATCTTGGAGAGGGCTGGTTTTTCTTATGAAGACAAGAAAGATCAGGTCAAGATTGCTGCCCTACGTCGAAATCTAGAAGAACGTGCAGGCTGGACTCGTGAAGACCTCAAGGCACTACGCCAACGCCATCGTACAGTAGCTGACAAGCAAAATTCCATGGCTAATATGATGGGTATGCCCCAGACTCCGAGTGGTGGTCTCGAGGACTATACGCATGATTTGACAGAGCAAGCGCGTTCTGGCAAGTTGGAGCCAGTCATAGGTCGGGATAAGGAAATCTCACGTATGATTCAAATCTTGAGCCGTAAGACCAAGAACAATCCTGTCTTGGTTGGGGATGCTGGTGTCGGGAAAACAGCTCTGGCGCTTGGTCTTGCCCAGCGTATTGCTAGTGGTGATGTACCTGCGGAAATGGCTAAGATGCGCGTGTTAGAGCTTGATTTGATGAATGTCGTTGCAGGGACACGCTTCCGTGGTGACTTTGAAGAACGCATGAACAATATCATTAAGGATATTGAAGAAGATGGCCAAGTCATCCTCTTTATCGACGAACTCCACACTATCATGGGTTCTGGTAGCGGGATTGATTCGACCCTGGATGCGGCTAATATCTTGAAGCCAGCCTTGGCGCGTGGAACTTTGAGAACGGTTGGTGCGACCACTCAGGAAGAATATCAAAAACATATCGAAAAAGATGCTGCCCTTTCTCGTCGTTTCGCTAAAGTAACGATTGAAGAGCCAAGTGTTGCAGACAGCATGACCATTTTGCAAGGTTTGAAGGCGACTTATGAGAAACATCACCGTGTGCAAATCACAGATGAAGCGGTCGAAACAGCTGTCAAGATGGCCCATCGTTACTTGACTAGTCGTCACTTGCCAGACTCTGCTATCGATCTTTTGGATGAAGCAGCGGCAACAGTGCAAAATAAAACTAAAAATATAAAAGCAGACGATTCAGGTTTGACTCCAGCTGACAAGGCCTTGATGGATGGTAAGTGGAAACAGGCAGCCCAGCTAATCGCAAAAGAAGAGGAAGTGCCTGTCTATAAAGAATTGGTAACAGAGTCTGATATTTTGACCACCTTGAGTCGCTTGTCAGGCATTCCAGTCCAAAAACTGACTCAAACGGATGCTAAGAAATACTTAAACTTGGAAGCTGAACTGCACAAACGTGTCATCGGTCAAGATCAAGCAGTTTCAAGCATTAGCCGTGCGATTCGCCGCAACCAGTCAGGGATTCGCAGTCACAAGCGTCCGATTGGCTCCTTTATGTTCCTAGGACCCACAGGTGTCGGGAAGACCGAATTGGCCAAGGCTCTGGCAGAAGTTCTTTTTGACGATGAATCAGCCCTTATCCGCTTTGATATGAGTGAGTATATGGAGAAATTCGCAGCCAGCCGTCTTAACGGAGCTCCTCCGGGCTATGTGGGGTATGAAGAAGGTGGGGAGTTGACAGAGAAGGTTCGCAACAAACCCTATTCCGTTCTCCTCTTTGATGAGGTAGAGAAGGCCCATCCAGACATCTTTAATGTTCTCTTGCAGGTTCTGGATGACGGTGTCTTGACAGATAGCAAGGGACGCAAGGTCGATTTTTCAAATACCATTATTATCATGACGTCAAATCTTGGTGCGACAGCCCTTCGGGATGACAAGACCGTCGGTTTTGGAGCTAAGGATATTCGTTTTGACCAGGAGAATATGGAGAAACGCATGTTCGAAGAGCTGAAAAAGGCTTATAGACCGGAATTCATCAACCGTATTGATGAAAAGGTAGTCTTTCATAGCCTGTCTAGTGATCATATGCAGGAAGTGGTGAAGATTATGGTCAAACCTTTAGTGGCAAGTTTGGCTGAAAAAGGTATTGACTTGAAATTACAAACTTCCGCACTGAAATTGTTGGCCAATCAAGGATATGACCCAGAGATGGGAGCTCGTCCACTTCGCAGAACCCTGCAAACAGAAGTGGAAGACAAGTTGGCAGAACTTCTTCTTAAGGGAGATTTGGTGGCAGGCAGCACACTTAAGATTGGTGTTAAAGCAGGCCAGTTAAAATTTGATATTGCATAAAAGAATAAAAGTATCAGCATCTGACCATAAGTCACAGTAGAGTGAAACTCAATGAAAATCAAAGAGCAAACTAGGAAGCTAGCCGCAGGTTGCTCAAAACACTGTTTTGAGGTTGCAGATAGAGATGACGTGGTTTGAAGAGATTTTCGAAGAGTATGAAACTAAAACCTATAGCTTCTAAAGGATCCGTGGTTTTCACTATTCAACCCAAAATTCATATGTTTATTACCCTCCATCGTATTTGTCTTAGAGCGTGTGTAGTAGAAAAAGAGCAGTCTTATCTGAAATTTTTATCCTTTCAAAAGCGACCTGTTTCTTTTTTGCCTGTCAAACCCGCTCTAGCTTGTATTTGAAAAATCAAACTAAGTTGCAAGATGAATGATTTTCTTGTATTGACGTTGTTGTTGACAACAAGTAGCGGATAAATGAAATCCATTCCATTATCATAGATGATAGGCTGGTAGGGAATTTTCAAATAACATACAGGAAATAGATGTGTGAAATTCCGGTAGTAGAAAGGGAGAGAGATGAACATTTTAGTTGCAGATGACGAGGAAATGATTAGAGAAGGAATTGCAGCATTTCTGACAGAAGAGGGTTATCATGTCATTATGGCTAAGGATGGACAAGAGGCCTTGGAAAAATTTCAAGATCTCCCTATCCATCTCATGGTACTGGATTTAATGATGCCTAGGAAGAGTGGTTTTGAAGTGTTAAAAGAAATCAATCAAGAGCATGATATTCCTGTCATCGTCTTGAGTGCTCTGGGAGATGAAACTACTCAGTCACAGGTATTTGATCTCTATGCTGATGATCATGTGACAAAGCCTTTTTCTTTGGTACTGCTTGCCAAGCGTATTAAAGCGCTTATCAGACGTTACTACGTCATAGAGGATCTTTGGCAATATCAGGATGTGACAGTGGATTTTACCTCTTACAAAGCACATTATAAAAATGAAGAAATTGATCTCAAGCCAAAGGAATTATTGGTACTAAAGTGTTTGATTCAGCATAAAAATCAAGTTTTAAGTAGAGAGCAGATATTGGAAGAAATTTCAAAAGATGTAGCTGATTTACCTTGTGATAGGGTCGTTGATGTCTATATTCGTACTCTTCGCAAAAAATTAGCTTTAGATTGTATCGTGACTGTGAAAAATGTTGGGTATAAGATTAGCTTATGATAAAAAATCCTAAATTATTAACCAAGTCCTTTTTAAGAAGTTTTGCAATTCTAGGTGGTGTTGGTCTAGTCATTCATATAGCTATTTATTTGACCTTTCCTTTTTATTATATTCAATTGGAGGGAGAAAAGTTTAATGAGAGTGCAAGAGTATTTACGGAGTATTTAAAGACTAAGACAGCTGATGAAATTCCAAGCTTACTCCAGTCTTATTCAAAGTCCTTGACTATATCTGCTCACCTTAAAAGAGATATCTTAGATAAGCGGCTCCCTCTTGTGCATGACTTAGATATTAAAGATGGAGAGCTATCAAATTATATCGTGATGTTAGATATGCCTGTTAGTACAGCAGATGGTAAACAGGTAACGGTACAGTTTGTGCAGGGAGTGGATATCTACAAAGAAGCAAAGAATATTTTGCTTTTGTATCTCCCCTATACATTTTTGGTTACAATTGCTTTTTCCTTTGTTTTTTCTTATTTTTATACGAAACGCTTGCTCAATCCTCTTTTTTACATTTCAGAAGTGACTAGTAAGATGCAAGATTTGGATGATAATATTCGTTTTGATGAAAGCAGAAAAGATGAAGTTGGTGAAGTTGGAAAACAGATTAATGGTGTGTATGAGCACTTGTTGAAGGTTATTCATGAGTTGGAAAATCGTAATGAGCAAATTGTAAAATTGCAAAATCAAAAGGTTTCCTTTGTCCGTGGAGCATCACATGAATTAAAGACACCTCTAGCTACTCTCAGGATTATCTTAGAAAATATGCAATACAATGTGGGGGATTATAAAGATCATCCTAAGTATCTTGAAAAGAGTATTGATAAAATCGATCAGATGAGTTTCTTGCTAGAGGAAGTGTTGGAATCTTCTAAATTTCAAGAATGGACAGAGTGCAGTGAGATTTTAATGGTAAATACCGTTTTGACAGATGTTTTGTCTCGATATCAGGAATTGGTATTTTCTAAAAATCTTGTGATTGATAATCAGTTGACTACTGATACAAAAGTAAGGATGAGCTTGAAGGCTTTGGATAAAGTCTTGACAAATCTTATCAGTAATGCTATTAAGTACTCAGATCAATCTGGCATTGTGACTATTTCTGAGCAAGATGGTTATCTTTCTATTAGGAATACATGTGCTCCGTTGAATCAGGAAGAGTTAGAACATTTATTTGATATTTTTTACCATTCACAAATTGTAACAGACAGAGAAACAGGATCAGGGTTGGGTCTTTATATTGTTAAGAATATTTTAGAGAGTCATCGTATGTCCTATAGTTTCTTGCCTTATGAACAAGGGATGGAATTTAAAATCTGCTTGTTACCAGATAGTTAGCTTTTAGTGATACTCTTTTCTTACTTGAGGATGATTTGAAGAAGTGACGAGATGATCTTGTGGCAAGAAAGAACTGATTTCTAGTGGTAAAGTTGTTTGATTTGT
>NZ_JVRR01000131.1 GCF_001070715.1 Streptococcus pseudopneumoniae | reverse complement strand
CTATGACAAAACATAAACACCTTACCCTTTCAGACCGTAATGATATCCAACTGGGCTTAGAGCGCGGTGAAACCTTCAAAGCTATCGCACAATCCATTCTAAAAGACCCGACTACTGTTTCTAAAGAAGTCAAACGAAACAGACAAGTTAGAGAATCTACTTGTGATAATCTTCCTTGCCCTTTACTCGACAAGGCTCCCTTTGTCTGTAATGGATGTCCTAAAAGAAGACAAAACTGTGGCTATAAGAAGATTTTCTACCTAGCTAAACAAGCTCAAAAACAGTACGAACAAACTCTTAGCGAAGCTCGTGAAGGAACTCCTCTCAATTCCAAGACCTTCTGGGACATGGACAAAGTCATTTCTGATGGTGTTAAAAAGGGACAACACATCTATCATATCCTCAAAACTCACAATCTTGATGTCAGCTCCTCAACCGTCTATTGACACATCCGAAAAGGTTACCTATCTATCGCTCCTATTGACCTAGCCAGAGCCGTTAAATTCAAAGAAAGACGGAAAAGTAAGCTACCTTCCATCCCTAAAGAAGCTAAAAAAGGCCGCTCCTATGAGGATTTCCAAAACTATTTAGTCCTTAATCAACTAGACTCTTGGCTGGAAATGGACACAGTTCTGGGCAGGATGGGAGGTAAAGTCCTACTCACCTTCAACCTGTCTTTCTGTAACTTTAT
>NZ_JVRR01000130.1 GCF_001070715.1 Streptococcus pseudopneumoniae | reverse complement strand
CGCGGCGGACTGTAAATCCGCTCCTTCGGGTTCGGGGGTTCGAATCCCTCCCCTTCCATTTTACGGGCATAGTTTAAAGGTAGAACTAAGGTCTCCAAAACCTTCAGTGTGGGTTCAATTCCTACTGCCCGTGTTAATAGAATTATGGCGGGTGTGGTGAAGTGGTTAACACACCAGATTGTGGCTCTGGCATGCGTGGGTTCGATCCCCATCACTCGCCTATTTTATATTATTGGGGTATAGCCAAGCGGTAAGGCAAGGGACTTTGACTCCCTCATGCGTTGGTTCGAATCCAGCTACCCCAGTTACTATTTGCCGGCGTGGCGGAATTGGCAGACGCGCTGGACTCAAAATCCAGTGTCCGCAAGGACGTGCCGGTTCGACCCCGGCCGCCGGTATAGTAAAGAGCTAAGGAACGTTGTTAAATCAACGTTCCTTTTTGCTTTGGTCAACTTTTGGTCAATAATTCTATTTTTTAACTAAACTCGTTAAAACTGCACGAACTTTGTTATTTTCAATATCTGCTTTTTCCTTTATCAGATGGCCGTAAGTTTCAGTTATTTGCTTAATATCTCGATGCCCCATTAATTTTGAGACTGCCCAAATATCAACACCCATTGCTAACATTGTTGAACAATACGTGTGTCTCAGACCTGTGCTTGTCATAGTTTGAGGATAAATTTTCAAATCTTTTAAAATTTGTTTTAGATGCTTATTTATTCCTGCATTTGTTACAATCTTATAATTCAAATCTACTAAAATCATATTTTCGTTATTTGTAATTGTACCGTTTTCAATGAATACAGTTTGTTCTTGTTTTAATTTTTTTAGAATAGTTAAAGTATCATTATCAACAGGAATTGTACGAATTGATTCTTCTGTTTTAGGATTTGCCCACCGTTTCCTAGCTGTATCATATCGTCTATAAGTTTTGATTTCTGAACTTTGCCACAACACACAATCCCATGTGAGACCTGCAACCTCTCCTGCACGCATTCCTGTTTTTAGTTGAATTAGTAAAAGATACGGTACAATTGAAGTTGTTAAATCAAGATTGTTTTCTAAATATGTTACTAGTTTTTGATAGTCATCAAAGCTATGAATATATTTTTCATCTCTTCTTTTTTTAGGGGGACGACCTGAAATAATGACACCTTCAGTAAAATCTTCTATATTAAGCTTATCTCGTTTCGCAAATACAATCACATTTCTAATTTCCGCATTCATTCTACTAACATTGTCACGACAATTTGTTTCAGCGTACTTGTTTATAAAACCTTGATACTCGCTTGCTTTAATTTTCAAAGCTGGTTTGTCTTTAAAATATTCTTTGATAAACTTACCACGCAATAAATGTTTATTAAATGTAGAGTCCGCTTTTCCGAGTGGTTTAACTGTTAATTCTAGCCACTTTTCCCATAGAGCATAGAATGTAATATTTTTATCAATTATTGCACCATTAAGCAATTTTAACTCAAGAGCTAACGCTTCAATTTCTGCTTCTCTTTTTGTTTTAAAGCCTGAATTTGAAGCAACTACCTTTTTATTTTTATCAAAAATTCTATAATCCCATAAATTCTTCTTTCCTCGTTTTCTGAATGAAACTGACATGATTACCTCTTCTCTAAAGACGATAACCAAGATATTATCTTGATTATCGTATCATAAACTAAAGATTTTTGCAAAGTTTTCTTCAAAAAATTGTTTTGTTTTACTGGCTAAGAAGTAGTACCGTCCGCCTTGATTATCTGGATATTTCACAAAACCATTCTTGTTTTTATCAATATCGATTTTTGAGCGAATATCAGGCTGATAAAGAACATGTTTTAATAACCAAGGGCGAGATACTGATAACATGTTTAAGACATCATCTAAGCTAATATATTTCCCTTTTGAGGCTTGCTTCTTTAAGTCAAGATATTCATCTTTCTCTACTATAATGTGTGTTTTAGGAAGATTTACTTCCAAATTTTCTATTTTAATTGAGATTTTATCCGTCATATAAGTTTTCCTTTCATCGTTTTACTTGAATACATCCCACGGCTTCTTTTCTTTCTTTAGTTCATCTTTTTTATTATTTAAAAAAATAATAGTATCAGGAGAGGGTTTATACTTTGTTTTGAAATGAATCAAAACATGCTTGAAAAATTCCTGAATTGATTCTTTACCGTAAATTTTATCAATCTTGTATAAAAACGATTCCAAACCACTATTTTTTAACAAATAGATATAAGTAGATAATAAATCATTTTTTCGCCGTGGTTTTGACCTCAATAAATCAAAATCAGTCGAAACATACTCCAGCATAACCTTTGAAATATCCCATAATTCATCATTTTTGAAAAATAAATACTTGTCAGTAATACGTTGAAAAATCAAACTGGACAATTCTTTGTCGTTTCTACATTTTAAAATATCCAGACCAGTTTGATTAGCATAAGCCTGCCTGATTGACATTTCAAATCGCACCCAATCATCGCATTTTAATGCTTCATAATAAAAGATGCCCTTCTTTTTCTCCTGTTCCAATTTTTTATCATAAATTCTTAACAGTAGAGAGTTTCCTTTGTTGGCTTTGCTACCAACATAAATTGTTTCTACTCTGTTATTTGTATTAACAGTACTGATATTTGACTGATTCTTTCTCAATTTGATTGTATTTGTAAAACTGTCAACATATTTTGATTTTATTGTTGACTTATTTAACTCCTGATGAATCTGATTCACTTTCAAACCTTCATCTATAAAATCAATCGCAAAATCAATCCTTGAAACTCTACAACTACCGCTAAAATAATTTTCTAATTCAAAAAATTTTTGAACTAATTGACGATACGAAATTTTTTGATTATCTTCTTCGCGTCGCTTCATATAGTGTTTTAAACCTTGACCTGAGAATTTGAGAAAAATTCCCATCCTTGGGCTGTCTATGTTAAAACATAACAAAATTTCAAATTCATCAAAATTGATAATATAATTGTAACCTGCAAATCCTTTTTCATTTATCTTGTAATTAACTGTGTACTTTTCTAATTCCAATAATTCATCAATTTTTAAACAGATATTGGAAGCAAATGCTTCATAATTAGACATCATTTCATTGAAATCAGGCAAAAAAACAAATGAAATTTCATCAACATCACATTGAATCATATAACATAACTCCTTTTAATTATTTTATAGTTAACCCACAAGGGGGGTGGGATGGGGGTCATTACTAGACCCCCATGAATGTTAGTATCCCATTATTTACGCTTTTTTCTTAATCGTTGACCGTATAAAAACGCTCGTTTAAATGTACTAATCTTTTCCAAACCGTGTTCGTGTAGATTAATGTTCCAAAATTTCCGTGGTTTGCTGAACTGTCCATCAGTGGTCATGATGTATCCTGAAAATCGTGGTGCATGATTATCAATGTTATCTGTTTCTCCAAATACCATGCGAGCCAATTCGTCAGTAATAGCGCCATTTGATAAACAGATACGAACACCTAAATTATCTCTGATAGCTGTTGAAAGTAATTCCGAACGCGGTTGTTGCATACAGATACAGATATAGACACCACTCGAACGAGAACGAGATACGATAGACAAGACCAAATCTTGAACCCTTTTTCTCATTTTAGTATCAGTTATACTTGATAACATCGCAGAATATTCTTCGATAATACACAGCTTCATCTTCATCTCTTTACCGAAATTGACAAAAGTTGCTCCAGTAATATCATCACGTGCCGACAATTTCGCAATTTCTTTTTCACGTTTAATAACTAATTCCAACAATTCTTCAAAATATCCTAAAATCTCTTCACCGTCTGATAAAATAGTCCCAACTGGTAGAAAATCCCATGAGCTGAACTCAGATTTAACATCCAAGATTGTTAAATCAACATCTTCATTAAACATGAATACTTGTGCAAGCATTGATTTTAAAAACGTTGTTTTTGAGCTGTTTGTATTTCCAACTAATAAAATTTGAGGAGAACGCAAGAATGAAAATGTCAAGCCTTCTTCAACTGTTATTTCAAAATCATTGATTGGTCTTAATTCTGTTATCTTCTTTGGTCGTAGCTGTCTTGCTCTAGCTTCTACAATATCATCTAATAAATAAATGAATTCTGTATTATCTTCACTCAACCAATAATCTAAAACAATTAAAGAACGATTTTTACCCACTAAACAAGCTGATAACATTTCCGCAAACTTTTCTAAATCGTCATTAGTCTGGTCAGCTAATTTTTTGATTTTAACGGTGATGCGCCTGCTTAGCTTCGCGAAGCTCGCATGCGCTTTACTAACATCGATGAATTTGCTACCAACTTTGCGATTAGCAGTTGCTGAATCTAACAAGGCTTTGTGTGTCTGTCGTTCTATCAACCTTAGCTGATAGTATAGAGATACTGAACCAATTTTTGATAAATTTAAACTAAACCGAATCAATAACCCAAGATTAACTAAAAGCAAGACAGCTATTCCCATTACTTCAAAAATGAATCCAAATTTTAAAATACCAATACTTATTCCTTTAAATACTAACCATCTAACAACAATCCCAACCGATAGTAACCCAACTCCAAAAATTTGGAGTAGAGTTACAAAACTTGGGGAATTCGGCATTAAATGACCTGTATTTTCATTTAACCTGTACCTAATCATAAATACCTACATATCTCTTTCATTTCATTTAACATGTTGCGGCGCTTGAATTCCAAATACATATACGAGCGAATAAAATCAGTGTAACGTCCATCTGAGTAAACCAAACTCAAATTCACGAAAGATGAAACTCGTCCTTCAACTTCAGAATTAATGTATGCTGATAAAATCTTTCGTAGTTCAATGGGCAAGTCTAAAGCTGATAAATCATCTAATTCTTTATAAATATCTTGCATATCTATTTCCTCACGACTTTAAACTAACTTCTTTGATATCTTCAGCCCAAACTTCAATAACATCAAAACTTTTGAACTTATAGCGACCACGTGGATTGACTAACTGATACAAATGTCTGAACTGAATCTTGTTCGCAATTTCTAAAGTTGGGACAACAAGACTAATCAATTTAACTGTTCCATCATCTTTGGGCATTGATAAAAATACTTCATAACCAATTGATTTGTCAGAAAAAACTGGGGCGTTTTTACCATTTTGATTTTTTTCGAACCCTATGATTGGGAAAAATGGTTTTGGTTCTGTAACACTGACTGCAACGCAAGTTGAAATATTAGTAAGGGTTTGGGCAGTGCGACGGTCATTTACAATTGAACCTTCTGATTGATTTGATTTGTTTCCGAACAAACCACTTTGTAGTAAATTTTGGTTAGCATTAACCATAATAATTTTCCTCTGCTAGCTTAAAGCTAGTTCTTTCTGTTGAATTTTTCTTGTAAATATTTGAATCTTCTTATTTACATTTCAAGTGTATCATGATTAAAATTGACTGTCGATTGAGAGAAAAAACAGACATTTAAAAACATTCTCATACAACTTTTTAATCATGTGACATGAAATGAAATTGAGTGATTCATCATTACAAGACTAGTGTAGCAAAAATTTAATTGTATTTCGTTGAAATAAAACAGATGGAGATATTGCTGTATTTCATACAACTATTTCAATTGCGAAACATAAAACCAGTATATATAAAGGAAGAAAATAGTTGTATGATTAAATCTCGAATATAAATAATCAAATTGGTTGCATTGTACAATTATTTGTGTTATACTCTAACTATAAAATAAATGAAAGAAGGACATTAAATGTTTAAACACACTATTGAATTTATAAAACGTTCAACGATTGATGTAGTACCTGAAAAGGTTAAAATCTTCAAAGATGAACAATTGCAAAAAGGACCAAAATATTATTGGTATATGTTTTTGCATGACGAAAGAATTGGAGAAGTATCTGATATGTTTGCATATTACGGCGGAAACAAAGATACAGCTAAACAAAAAATGAGTCGATTAATGAAAGATAGTCGAACTCATTTGTCTGAAAATGTTTTAGAATTACTTGCTAAAAACATGAATTTAAGTGTTTCTGAATTGCTGTGGGGAGATGAAGAAAATTGGAAGAAATTGCTTCCAGCACTTTTCTATTTAATTGTTTTTGAATCTATTAGCGCTTCTGATTTCAGAAAAAATAGAGAGCAACAATTGAAATCGAATGTGCTTGAAGTTTTAAAAGAGTCTGTACTATTTTCAAGTGAATTAGCGAAGAAAGAAATTGAAGCGGATTTATCTGATGGTATTGTTCCATTTGATATTTTTGATAAGAATTTATTTAAAGTTATTTCAAGACTTTATCAAAAAGAAGTAGAAGAAAAATTTTACAGACTATTTAAAGAATTCTTTATAGAAGAAAACTATTGTTTGAAAAAATTAGATAATAGAATAATTGATTTTGCGGAACGAGTGTATGAAGATGTTATTTTTGATAACAAGAAAACAGAAGATTCGCTAGGGCTTCGGGTTTATCAGACTTCAAATTTATTTTTGAATGCTGATTATAGAGAATATAGAACAAGTATTATACAAAAGAACTTCTTGAATGAAGTAGTACTAGAAAAGGGGCAGGTATTAGAACATTATTTAGAGGAAGAACAAAGAATGATACTTGAACAGGTTTCAAAATTTGTAAATGGTTTAGATAATCTTCAAAGAAAACAAGATGAACGATTAGGATATCGAAAGAACAAGAAAAATGTATTCAAATATGGATTTGATTTTGTTCAATTTGATGAAAAATATTTTAAAGAATCAGAAGAGAAAGTAGAAGAAACTATGATATCTACTGAACAAATGAGCGCAGATTTGAAAAAATTAGATATGTAAAAAAAAACAACCGCTAGAATTTTTAGCGGTTGTTTATGTTATTCAATAGGGTTGCTATTGCATCAATTATATCTGTTTTTTGTGGTTCTGGTATCTGTTCAAGTTGATTGATGATATTTTCAATTTCTTTGCTTTTTTCTGGAAACTCGAAATTAAAAAATGTTTTTTCATCTACTTCAAGAGCTATAAGTATTTTATTTAATGTTTGTATTTGAAAATTATATTTTTCATTTTCAATATTATGTATATGTTTAGAACCCAAACCAGCCAGTTCAGAAAGTTTTTCTTGGCTAAGTCCTTTGGTTAGTCGCAAATATCTAATTCTTTTTGCAATAAATGTTTGTAAGTTGTTTTGATTCATAGTTTTTACCTTTACCTAATATTATTTTAAAGATAAAAATTATAAATAATAAGTAGTACAAATTACACTTGTATACTATATAAGTGTTGAATATTACACTATATAATGATAAAATAGTGTCGTAAAACTATAAAAATTAGCTCATTTTATCAGCCATCAAAGGAGAAAATGATGAAGAAACTGAAAACCCTCACAACCTCAACAGCTATTGCGCTTGCGTCTGTTGGTGTGCCTGCATTTGCTCAAGAAGCAACTAACACAACAGCAGTTGATTCAACTGCCGTCAATGAACCAGCTCTTGTTTCAAAACCTGTAGCTGATGCAAAACCAGAAGTGAAGAAATCTTCTGATGTCAAACCTGCTCTTGATGCTCAAGCGTCTACTGTTAAACAAGTTGAAGCTGAAAGTGAAACAGCAAAAGCTGAAGCTACTTCTGCTAACCATGCTGTTACAACCACTGAAACTGCTTTGACAAGCGCTAAAGAGGACTTGAAGTCAGCGGAAGCTGTTAAAGCCAATGCTACAGAAGAAAATATCACTGCTACAAAAGCTAAACAAGACGCTAATGTAAAAGCTCAAGAAGCCAATCAAAAAGCAACTGAAGCGTCTACTGAAGCGATTAAAGCACAAACTGAAACTGTAGCAACTGAAACAGCTAACGTTGCAAGCGCAACAAGTAAGAAAGCTGAAGCGGATAAAACAGTAACCGCTAAAGAAGCTAATGTAAAATCAGCTGAAGACGCGCTAAATGGTTCAGGACTTGGTGAAGCCAAAGCCTCTCTTGCCCAAGCTGAAAAAGATATTGAACAAGCCAATGCGAATATCTCAAGCGCAACAACAGCTGTCGAAACTGCTAAGAAAGCAGATAGTGACCGCGCAGATGCCATCAAACAAGCTACAAACAATGTGAATGTCAAAAATGACGCCTTGAAACTAGCTAAAGAAATGATGGACGCCGACCAAAACAAAGTTGATTCCATCCAAGAAAAAGCAGATGCTACAGCCTCTAAAGAAAAAGAAGCGCAAACTGCATTGGATGCGGAAAAAGCTAAGTTAAATAAATCTGAAGGAATGAACATTCCAAATCCAACATTCACTATTCCATCAAATGTGTATAATGGATTTTCAGCAGATGTATTAAAATCAGCTGGTGTGTCTTCAAATGTTGTAACATTTGGACAACTATTAAAACTAGAAAAAGCTAATAAAAACAATGCAATCAAAGATGATTTAGATGATTTGATTCTCACATCTGTAGCTGATATTACTAAAAAATCAAATGCTAACGTTAAATATGATAACGCTGATCAAAACCGTCCAGTTAATATTGACAATTTGACAGATGCTCAAAAACTTGAAATCTCAGAATTTTACGTCAATGGATTGAAACAAATCAGAAATGCATTTAAGGATTCATTCAACGTACAATCAGAAACAGGAACAACTAAAGAAGCTGTTACTTTAGCGTCAACACAAGCTGAAAAATATGAAAAACGTGGATTAGACCCAATGGTTCATGGTCACGTACCTAATGCTGTTGAAAACGTTGCTTCAATGCGTTCTGATATTTCAAATATGTATGAACTAAAACAAGCTGTATACAACAATTTGATGTTCACAACATATCTTGATGGCGTTTCAAATGCTGATAAACGTCGCCCATGGGGACACCTTTATGCAAACCTAAACTTTGCAAAATATATTGGTATTGATGTAGCTAATATCAATGGTCGTCATTACATGATTACAGCATTTTCAAATGAAGGAACTCCAGTTTCTAAATCCAATGAACTTGCCCAACTTGAAGCAAAACTAGCTGAAGCACAAAAACAAAACAGCCAAGCTCAAACTGCGCTTACAAATGCTAAAGCAGAATTGGCAGAAGCTTCACCCAAATATGCTTCTGCACTTGACGCGAAAACAGAAGCTGAGAAAGAATTGGCAAGTAAAACAGCTAGTCCACTTCAAACAGAAATTGCTGAAAAGAACTTGCAATTAGCAAACCTTGCTTTGAAAAATGCACAAGAACGTAAAGCAACTGCTGAAAAAGCTGTTGAAAACTTCTCAAGAAGTCAAACAGAAAAAGAAACTGCTCTTGAAACAGCTAAAGCTGAACTAGCTACAGCTAAAACTGCTCAAAAAGATACTGAAACTGCTCTTACAACTGCGCAAGCAAAATTGCAAGCAGAAGAAAACAGGTTGACTGCACTTCAAGATGAACAAGCGAAGCTCCATGCAGAAAAAGACAAATTGGTGTCAGATGCTAAAGCAATTGCAACAGAATTGAGTGCTTATCTAAACGCAGATAAAAATCTTGCAGATGTGCAAACAAAAGTAGCTGACTTGAAAACAAAACTAACTCAAGCAAAATCTACTGCAAAATTGGCACAAGATAAATTAGACGCAGTTACAGCTAAATTGCAAGCTGAACAAGCTAAATTAGCTGAAATCCAAAAAGAGTTTGATAAGTTAGTCAAGGCTGAAAGAAAGGACTACTACAATCTATCAGGTTGGTATCTGGAGTATCTTGCAGGAAAACAAACGGATAAGAAAACAGATACAGAACTCAAGAAAGTAGAAGACACAAAAGCTTCACAAGCTGGTAACTGGATTGAGTCAGCTGGTCGCTGGTGGTACAAACATGCTGACGGTTCATATACAACCAACGGCTGGGAACAAATCAAGGGTACTTGGTATTACTTTGACCACGCAGGTTGGATGCAAACTGGATGGGTCAAGACTGGTGGCACATGGTATTACTTGAACAACTCAGGCTCAATGGCTACAGGCTGGGTAAAAGACAACGGTACATGGTACTATTTGAACAACTCAGGTTCACTGGCTACAGGCTGGGTTAAAGAAAATGGCTCATGGTATTATCTTGACAAGTCAGGTGCTATGAAAACAGGCTGGTTTACAGTTTCTGGTAAATGGTACTATGCCTATAGTTCAGGAGCTCTAGCAGTAAACACCACTACACCAGATGGCTATATGGTCAATGCCAACGGTGAGTGGATAGGATAGACCAATTTACTGAATAGGCTAAGAAATAAAAAATCTTCTTATTACAAATAGGAAGATTTTTTGTTAAAATATATTAGAAGGAAGAAATAATGTGAGGGTAAAAAAATGAGAACTCCTAAGAGATATACTGATTTAATTAAGAATAAAAAAATAACAAATCAAATTATTGCTGAATGTATATATTCTGTTAATAAAAGAGCAAAAAACTATCGAGATAAAATAAAAGATTATAAGCAAGCTAGGTTCTACAAATACAAAGAAAATAATATTGAAAATGCAAAAGAACAACAAGAAAAATACTATAGTATGAAAGACGATTTATTATTAAATTTCAGTCCTAAATTTATTCATAAAAAGCATGATGGAGAGAAAACACAACGAGTCTATAGTTATCAAAAAAATTATGCAAAACTATATAATGAAAAAATAAATGATATTACTTGGGAAAATAGTTACTATGACTCCGATAGAAATAAGGAAATTGATTTTTTTGATTATAGCTTAGGTGAGAAAAAATATCTTTATTTCTTGTATTATGAAATTGGTAAATATAGTTTTCATACCCCAATTACAGAAGAAAGGGTAGAAAAAAATACTCAATTAGAAGTCAAAGAAATAGATGAGAATTTTCAAACTCATGGAGCTGATATAGTAGATTTACTTTCAACTCAGTTTGTCCAAAAAGTAATAGACTTGTTAGATAGTGGCGATTATACAATTGTAGAATAATTAAAAAATCTTCTTACGTTTGTAGGAAGATTTTTTTGATTCACAAAACTAGTTTAAAAGACTACGCTATTTAAACTAATTTTGAGAATGAATATTGGACTATACCAATTGCGCCGAACACGGTATCGAACCATGTATAAAAAATGTGATTATTGATTTTTAAAACTTAGAAATTACAGGAAAAACTAAAAATTTATTTGGTCAACCACTGGTCAATTTCCTTAATTTCAATACTAACTAGCGTGTGATAATATCTTGATTTAATCGCTTTTTACTTATTTATTTTAACTTATTTTAACGCTAGTTTGTTGGCCGCCGGTATAGTATAGACTTAGGAACGTTGTTATTCTTCGTTCCTTTTTGTATTATTTTTTGTATAATAATAGTTATTAAAATTTTATTTAGATTAAGAAAGAGTAGGATAGTATGTCTCGTTCTATCGATTTATTAAAACATCGGTATTTGAAAAATATTAAAGAAAATCCTGAATTGTTTATTGGAGTTGAGCTGGAATATCCTGTTGTAAACTTGGAAGGGGATGCTACAGATGTTGAAGTTATCAAGCACTTATTCCGATATTTAGTTTCTTATTTTGATTTCACTGTAGAAAAGGTAGATGATTTTGGCAATTCTATCCAGTTAGTAGATCCGATAAGTCAGGATGCTATTTTATTTGAAGTTTCCTATACAACGATTGAGTTTGCATTTGGTAAGGCTGAAACGATTCAAGAGGTCGAAAATCGTTTCAATAATTATATGAATGTAATTCAGAGAAAGTTAGCTGAATCAAATCATGCTATTGTTGGCTGTGGAATTCATCCCAACTGGGATAAAAATGAGAATAGTCCAGTTGTTTACCCACGCTATCAGATGTTGATGGATTATTTGAATTTGAGTAGAAATATTACTAAATCAGATTTACATCATTTCCCTGAATATGGTGCTTTTATCTGTGGGAGTCAGGTTCAGCTGGATATTTCAACATCAAACTACTTACGGGCGATTAATGCTTTTACTCAAATTGAAGCGGCTAAGGCTTATTTATTTGCCAATTCTGAGTTTTCGGGTGCAGATTGGGATACGAAAATTGCAAGGGACATCTTCTGGGAAGAATCCATGCATGGCATCTATCCAGAAAACGTCGGGGTCAATGCTAGACTCTTTAAAGATGAGGATGATTTTTTTGACTATCTAGATCATTCTGCAATTTTTACTGCGGAACGTGATGGACAAACCTATTATTTTTATCCGATTCAGGCTAGGGACTATTTGCCTACATCTGAAATCCAAGCATATGCTCTTAATGGGGATGAGATTCTTATTTATCCTCAAGAGAAGGATTTTGAAACTCATCGTAGTTACCAGTACCAAGACTTAACGACTCGAGGAACAGTTGAGTTTCGTAGTGTGTGTACACAGCCACTTGATAGGACTTTTGCTTCTGCAGCCTTTCACTTGGGATTGTTAGTTAATTTAGATAAGTTAGTAGCTTACTTAGAAACAGCACCTTTCTTTAAGAAATTTGGTTGTGATTATAAGTTTTTAAGACGACAATTTTCTAGGAAAAAGCTTACAGATGAGGAAGAAACTACGATTATTGAATTTTCCAAAGAATTACTTATCCTATCTGAGGAAGGACTGGAGATGAGAAATAAGCAAGAAATGATTTATTTAGAGCCTTTGAAGAAAGAATTGGGACTATAATTTCTTTTATAAAGGGAGAATTTTCTGAAAAATCATGATATAATGGAAGAGACTATAGATAAAGGATAGAGAGTAATGACATTAGTTTATCAATCAACGCGTGATGCCAACAATACAGTAACTGCTAGCCAAGCTATTTTGCAAGGTTTGGCGACGGACGGCGGTTTGTTTACACCGCTTACTTATCCAAAGGTAGATTTGAACTTTGACAAATTGAAAGATGCTTCTTACCAGGAAGTTGCTAAGTTAGTTTTGTCAGCATTTTTAGATGACTTTACAACTGAGGAGTTGGACTACTGTATCAACAATGCCTATGATAGCAAGTTTGATACTCCATCTATTGCGCCTTTGGTGAAATTAGACGGGCAATACAACTTGGAACTGTTCCATGGTTCAACGATTGCCTTTAAGGATATGGCCTTGTCTATTTTGCCATACTTTATGACGACTGCTGCTAAGAAACATGGTTTGGAGAACAAAATCGTCATTTTGACAGCGACATCTGGTGACACGGGGAAAGCTGCTATGGCGGGGTTTGCGGATGTGCCTGGTACTGAGATTATCGTCTTTTATCCAAAGGATGGTGTCAGCAAGGTTCAAGAGTTGCAAATGACCACTCAGACTGGTGGTAATACTCATGTTATCGCAATAGACGGTAACTTTGATGATGCTCAAACAAATGTGAAGCACATGTTTAACGACGTGGCTCTTCGTGAAAAATTGGCTACCAACAAGTTGCAATTTTCATCTGCTAACTCTATGAATATCGGTCGTCTGGTGCCACAAATTGTCTACTATGTTTATGCCTACGCTCAGCTTGTTAAAACTGGTGAGATCGTGGCTGGTGATAAGGTCAATTTCACAGTACCAACAGGAAACTTTGGAAATATTTTGGCTGCCTTTTATGCCAAACAAATCGGTCTCCCAGTTGGTAAATTGATCTGTGCTTCAAATGACAACAATGTTTTGACAGACTTCTTTAAAACTCGTGTCTATGATAAGAAACGTGAGTTTAAAGTAACAACTAGTCCATCTATGGATATCTTGGTATCTTCAAACTTGGAGCGTCTCATTTTCCATCTTTTGGAGAATGATGCTGAAAAGACAGCTGAACTTATGAATGCCTTGAACACGCAAGGACAATATGAATTGACAGACTTTGATGCTGAGATTCTGGACCTCTTTGCGGCTGAATATGCGACTGAGGAAGAAACAGCAGCAGAAATCAAGCGTGTTTACCAAACAGATGCCTATATTGAGGACCCACACACAGCTGTTGCCTCAGCAGTGTATAGAAAATACCAAGCGGCGACTGGCGATGCGACTAAGACAGTGATTGCTTCAACAGCTAGTCCATACAAGTTCCCAGTAGTTGCAGTAGAAGCTGTAACGGGGAAAGTTGGCTTGACTGACTTTGAAGCCTTGGCTCAATTACATGAAATCTCAGGCGTTGCAGTGCCACCAGCAGTTGATGGGCTTGAAACAGCTCCTGTTCGTCACAAGACAACAGTAGCAGCTGCTGATATGCAAGCAGCGGTTGAGGCTTATCTAGGACTTTAAGACGGAGGGAGTGAACTCGGTTGGGAAACCAACTGAGTTTCTTTTCATCAGGAGGAAGGATTGTTTAAGAAAAATAAAGATATTCTTAATATTGCCTTGCCAGCTATGGGCGAAAACTTTTTGCAGATGCTCATGGGGATGGTGGATAGTTACTTGGTAGCCCACTTGGGCTTGATAGCTATTTCGGGTGTATCAGTAGCTGGCAATATTATCACGATTTATCAGGCGATTTTCATTGCTCTGGGAGCTGCTATTTCCAGTGTTATTTCAAAAAGCATGGGTCAGAAGGATCAGTCTAAGTTAGCCTATCATGTGACTGAGGCCTTGAAAATTACTTTACTATTAAGTTTCCTTTTAGGAGCTTTGTCCATCTTCGCTGGGCAAGAGATGATAGGACTTTTGGGGACTGAACAGACTGTGGCCGAGAGTGGTGGGCTCTACTTATCTTTGGTGGGTGGTTCGATTGTTCTTTTGGGCTTGATGACGAGTCTGGGAGCCTTGATTCGTGCAACGCATAATCCACGTCTGCCTCTTTATGTTAGTCTCTTGTCAAATGCTTTGAATATTCTTTTTTCAAGTCTAGCTATTTTTGTTCTTGATATGGGGATAGCTGGTGTTGCTTGGGGGACTATTCTGTCTCGTTTGGTCGGTCTTATGATTTTGTGGTCACAATTAAAACTGCCTTATGCGAAGCCAACTTTTGGTTTAGATAAGGAGCTGTTGACCTTGGCTTTACCAGCAGCTGGAGAGCGGCTCATGATGCGGGCTGGAGATGTCGTGATCATTGCCTTGGTCGTTTCTTTTGGAACGAAGGCAGTGGCTGGGAATGCAGTCGGAGAAGTCTTGACCCAGTTTAACTATATGCCTGTCTTTGGTGTGGCTACAGCAACAGTCATGCAAGTGGCACGAGCGGTTGGAGAAGATGATTGGAAAAGAGTCGCTAGTTTGAGCAAACAAACCTTTTGGCTTTCTCTGGTCCTCATGTTACCCTTGACCTTCAGTATCTATGCCTTGGGTATACCACTAACTCATCTCTATACAACTGATTCTCTAGCGGTGGAGGCTAGTGTTCTAGTGACACTTTTTTCACTACTTGGTACTCCTATGACGATAGGAACAGTCATCTATACAGCAGTCTGGCAGGGTTTGGGCAATGCTCGGCTTCCCTTTTATGCGACAAGTATAGGAATGTGGTGTATCCGCATTGGAACAGGGTATCTGATGGGAATTGTGCTTGGTTGGGGCTTGCCTGGTATTTGGGCAGGGACTCTCTTGGATAATGGTTTTCGTTGGTTATTTCTACGTTATCGTTACCAGCGCTATATGAGCTTGAAAGGATAGGAAATGCAAAAAACAGCTTTTATTTGGGATTTAGACGGGACTTTATTGGACTCTTACGAAGCAATTTTATCAGGGATTGAGGAGACTTTTGGTCAGTTTGTTATTCCTTATGATAAGGAGAAGGTGAGAGAGTTTATCCTCAAGTATTCGGTGCAAGATTTGCTTGTGCAGGTGGCAGAAGAGCGAAAGCTAGATGTGGAAGTGCTAAATCAGGTGCGTGCCCAGAGTCTGGCTGAGAAGAATGCTCAGGTAGTTTTGATGCCAGGTGCGCGTGAGGTGCTAGCTTGGGCAGACGAGACAGGGATTCAGCAGTTTGTTTACACTCATAAGGGAGACAATGCTTTTGCCATTCTCAGAGCCTTGGGGTTGGAGTCCTATTTTACAGAGATTTTAACCAGTAAGAGTGGTTTTGCGCGGAAGCCAAGTTCAGAAGCGGCTACCTATCTGATAGACAAGTATCAGTTGAATCCTGAGAAAACTTATTATATAGGGGATCGGACTCTGGATGTGGAATTTGCCCAGAATAGTAGAATTCAAAGTATCAACTTTTTAGAATCGTCTTATGAAGGTAATCACAAGATTCAAGCGTTAGCAGATATTCCCCATATTTTTGAGAGTAAGTAACGATAAGATTGTGTCAGTTTTGTGACAGAGACCTAACAAACTATTTCAAGTAACCGATTTTGTTACAAGGAATGGACAGTTCTGTTAAATAGGCCCGAGAGGGCTTTTTTTCTGCTCTTTTTGTGTTATGATAGACAGGTACTCATTTGAAAGGAATTTGAAAGAATGAAGAAAAGAATATTATTAGCCTCAACGGTAGCCTTGTCATTTGCCCCAGTATTGGCAACCCAAGCAGAAGAAGTTATTTGGACTGCACGTAGTGTTGAGCAAATCCAAAACGATTTGACTAAAACAGACAACAAAACAAGCTATACAGTACAGTATGGTGACACCTTGAGCACAATTGCAGAAGCCTTGGGTGTAGATGTCACAATTCTTGCGAATTTGAATAAAATCACTAATATGGACTTGATTTTCCCAGAAACTGTTTTGACAACGACTGTCAATGAAGCTGAAGAAGTAACAGAAGTTGAAATCCAAACACCTCAAGCAGCTTCTAGTGAAGAAGTGACAACTGCGACAGCAGATTTGACAACCAATCAAGTGACGGTTGATGATCAAACTGTTCAGCTTGTAGACCTTTCTCAACCGATTGCAGAAGCTCCAAAAGCGGTAGAAACTACAAGTACAAAAGAAGTAGCAACAAGTTCAGAAGTTACAGAGACAGTGACTGCTTCAGAAGAAGTCGTGCTATCTACAGGAACTTCTGTTTCAGAGGAGCAAACAGCCGAAACAAGCAGTGCAGTTGCAGAAGCAGTTTCTCAGGCAACGATTCCAGCTGAGAAGCAGGAAACACAAGCAAGCCTTCAGGCTGAATCAACAGTGGAAGAAACTACAACTCCAGTAGAAGAAAAAGGAATCGAAACAACTGCAACAAGTTCGGAAGAAGCAAAAGAAGCTACACCAGTAGTTTCTACTTATCAACCAGAAGAGACGAAAATAATTTCAACAACTTACACAGCTCCAGCTGCACCCGATTATGCTGGACTTGCAGTAGCGAAATCTGAAAATGCAGGTCTTCAACCACAAACAGCTGCCTTTAAAGAAGAAATTGCTAACTTGTTTGGCATTACATCCTTTAGTGGTTATCGTCCAGGAGACAGTGGAGATCACGGAAAAGGTTTGGCTATTGATTTTATGGTACCAGAAAGCTCAGAACTAGGGGATAAGATTGCGGAATACGCTATTCAAAACATGGCCAGCCGTGGAATTAGTTATCTCATCTGGAAACAACGTTTCTATGCTCCATTCGATAGCAAATATGGACCAGCTAATACTTGGAATCCAATGCCAGACCGTGGTAGCGTGACAGAAAATCACTATGATCACGTTCACGTTTCAATGAATAGATAAACCAGACTTGGTAATATCATTTTGACGAATGAGATCTAGCTTTCGTGATAGAGAGCAAGTCTCGTTCGTTTTTTTCTTTGTCAATTTGAATGGAAAATTACCATCTTGTAATGAGTTAAGCAACATTCTTGCAATCTATTTTACTTTATATTATACTTGATTAGTCAACTATTGATAAATCAATAAAAGGAAAGAAGAAATGATAGAGATTCAAGATTTACTGTATCAACTCCGCTTGTCTGAGCAAGCGAGTACGCAATTGTTTAAAAAAAGGCTTGGGATTAGTTTGACACGGTATCAGATTTTATTATTTTTACTGAAGCATTCTCCCTGTAATCAAATAGCGGTTCAGGAGCGTTTGAAGATTGATCAGGCTGCTTTGACCCGACATTTCAAAATTCTGGAAAAGGAAGGTTTGGTGGAGCGTCATCGTAATCCTGAAAATCAGCGGGAAGTGTTGGTAGAGGCTACGAAGTATGCCAAGGAGCAGTTAGTGGTGAATCCCCCTCTGCAACATATCAAGGTTAAGCAAGAGATGGAAAGTATCTTAACAGAGTCTGAAAGAACAGAACTCAGCCGTTTATTAAATAAATTGGTTTTGGGCATTGAGAATATAGAGATCTAAGGAGAAAAATATGTCAATTATGACAATTATTTTAGCAACGATCATTGCTTTGGAGCATTTTTACATTTTTTATCTGGAAAGTGTGGCTACGCAATCAGACACTACTAGTCGTGTTTTTAACATGAACAAGGAAGAACTGGCTCGTCCGTCAGTAAGTTCATTGTTTAAAAATCAAGGGATTTATAATGCTTTGCTAGGAGTCTTTCTCTTGTATGGGATTTATTTCTCACAGAATTTAGAAATTGTGACTATTTTTGTTTTATTTGTGATTGGTGCTGCGGCTTATGGCTCTCTTACAGCAGATAAGAAAATTATTTTGAAGCAAGGTGGACCAGCTATTTTGACCTTGATGAGTATTTTACTCTTTAAATAAACTCATACTCTTCGAAAATCAAATTCAAACCATGTCAGCGTCGCCTTGCCGTACTCAAGTACAGCCTGTGGCTAGCTTCCTAGTTTGCTCTTT
>NZ_JVRR01000129.1 GCF_001070715.1 Streptococcus pseudopneumoniae | reverse complement strand
ACATCTTCCAAAGTTCGAAAGGCTTTATTCTTAAATCCACGTTTACGAATCTCTTTCCACACTTGTTCAATGGGGTTCATTTCTGGTGTGTATGGAGAAATAAGGGTAAAACCAATATTACTCGGAATCTTTAAGGTACTTGATTTATGCCATATAGCATTGTCCATAACGAGTAAAAGATAATCATCTGGATAAGCTTGTGAAAGTTCTCCTAAAAAAGTGTTCATCCACTCAGTATTACATCCACCAGCGATTAAGAAAAATGATTCACCTGTATGGGCATCAACAGCTCCATAACAATAGCGAAATTCTCGTATATAGTGACTACGGACATGTGGACGTACTCCCATTGGAGCCCAACAAGATCCCAGTTTACTGATTCTACCGAAACCAGCCTCATCTTGGTACATCAAGCGAACCTTACGAAAACGTCTACTATCTTTAAAGCATTTTCTTGTCTTCTTGAATTGAGATTTTATTTTTAGACGCGACAATGGTTTGAGCGTCTGCTTTCTTAGGATGTTCTGGACGTGGCGTAATATTTCGCCAACCATGGCGCTTCAACAGTTGATAGAAGGCATCACGTGTGTAGGAACGACCTAACTCCTTATATATCTAATTTTGTAACTGTAAATTTGATATGGGAATAGTCTTTTTCAACATCCTTATCAAGCATGAATGCTGTGGCATCTTTCTTAACCTGAACCAGGTCAATATTCTGGGCTTGTGCTGCATAGACACATCCACAATAACATTGACGATAGATATCATACTCCTCACACATCTCTACTGAACGTTTGTAGCCTTGATTTTTCTTGAAATCACTGGGAAGATAGTGAGTGGTATAAATCTTTTGCACATCGATTCCGATGCTGTTGATGGTTTGAGAATTCTTATGAGGACTAATGGTCAAGGCTGAGCCAAAGTAGTCAAAGCCCAAGTCCATAGCCACTTGCGCTGTCTTATCCAGTCGGTAGTCAAAGCAAACCTTGCAACGGTCGCCACCTTCTGGCTCCTCCTCTAGTCCCCTAACTAGTTTTCGGTATTCATTGGGTTCGTAGGGAGCTTCTAGGTATTGAACGTTATTGCCAGTTCGCTCATTGAAATCACTGACAAATTTCTTGGTAACATAGGCACGCTTATGGTATTCTGCCTTGGGATGGATATTAGAATTGGCAAAATAGATGGTCACGTCTGCATACTTAGTTAAATATTCTAGAGTATAGGTACTGCAAGGGGCACAGCAAACATGCATGAGAATGGTTGGCCGTTGCTCATTTTTCTCCCATACTTGTACCATCTTCTGCATGACACGGTCATAATTAATCTTCTGATTGGGGTTCATCTTGCTCAGAATTTCTTCTACATCGATCATGTTCTTCTCCTTTTTCTAGTCTTATTTTATCATATAAGTTAGGAGAGCTCAAATCAATTTAGAAGTGAATATCATAAAAAGGAGGGTTAGTCATTCCCTCCTTTTGTGTTTTTTATAAGTTGTTTTCTATAAAAAGCTTACATCATGCCGCCCATCATGCTTGGATCCATTGCTGGAGCTGGGGCTACTGGTTCTGGTTTATTAGCTACGACTGCTTCCGTAGTCAAAATCAAACTGGCTACAGATGCTGCATTTTGTAAGGCTGAACGGCTCACTTTAACTGGGTCGATGATTCCCTCTTCAATCATGTTGACCCATTCGCCAGTTGCTGCGTTGAAGCCTGTACCAACTTCAGCATTTTTCAAACGATCGATAACGATAGATCCTTCAAATCCTGCATTGTGAGCGATTTGACGAACAGGTTCTTCCAAGGCACGGAGAACGATATTGCGTCCTGTTGCTTCATCTCCTGTCAATTCCAAATTAGCCACGGCTGGAATGACATTTACAAGGGCTGTTCCACCACCAGCAACAATTCCTTCTTCCACGGCTGCACGAGTAGCGTTGAGGGCATCTTCAATGCGGAGTTTCATTTCTTTCAACTCAGTTTCAGTTGCAGCTCCGACCTTGATGACTGCAACACCACCTGACAATTTTGCCAAGCGTTCTTGCAATTTTTCACGGTCAAATTCAGAAGTTGTGGTTTCGATTTGTGACTTGATAACAGCAACACGATGAGAAATCGCTTCAGGATTTCCAGCACCTTCTACGATAACCGTGCTATCTTTGTCCACGGTTACTCTAGCTGCTTGACCAAGTGCTTCAATTGTAGCATCTTTCAACTCAAGACCAAGGTCTTCTGTGATAACTGTTCCGCCTGTTAAGATGGCAATATCTTCAAGCATGGCTTTGCGGCGGTCACCAAAACCAGGTGCCTTAACAGCAACTACGTTGAAGGTTCCACGAATCTTGTTCAAAACAAGAGTTGGAAGAGCCTCGCCATCCACATCATCCGCAATAATCAAGAGTGGACGATTGCTTTGGAGAATACTTTCGAGGAGTGGCAAGATTTCTTGGATATTTGAAATCTTCTTATCAGTAATCAAAATGTATGGATTTTCAAGATCAGCTACCATTTTTTCGCTATCTGTTACCATGTACTGTGAAAGGTAACCACGGTCAAACTGCATACCTTCTACAACTTCAAGTTCTGTTTCCATACCACGTGACTCTTCGATAGTAATGACTCCGTCTTTGCCAACTTTTTCCATGGCTTCAGAGATGTATTCACCTACTTTTTCGGAACGAGAAGAGACGGCGGCAACCTGAGCGATAGCTTCTTTGTTGGCAACAGGGATAGCATTGTTTTTCAAGGCTTCAACTGCTGCTGCAACCGCTGTTTCAATCCCACGACGAATTCCGATTGGATTGGCACCTGCTGTGACGTTTTTGATTCCTTCACGGACGATTGCTTGGGTCAAAACAGTTGCAGTTGTAGTTCCGTCACCTGCGATATCATTGGTTTTTGAAGCTACTTCTGATACCAATTTGGCACCCATATTTTCAAAATGATCTTCCAATTCGATTTCTTTGGCAATGGTTACACCGTCATTGGTGATGAGGGGTGAGCCAAATGATTTTTCCAACACAACGTTACGACCTTTTGGTCCCAAGGTTACTTTAACAGTATCTGCAAGGATATCGACACCACGAACCATGGCTGAACGGGCATCTGATGAAAATTTAATTTCTTTTGACATACTTACTTTCTCCTTCTATTCTTCAATGATAGCCAAAATGTTAGCTTCGCCTACGATGATATACTTTTCATCACCATCTTTGACATCAAGACCTGCGTGGGCTTCAACTAAGACACGGTCTCCAGCCTTAACACTTGGAGCAACCAAATCACCGTTCAAGGTACGAACACCTTGTCCAGTAGCGATAACTTGGGCAGTTTTGGTTTTTTCTTGGGCTGAACCTGCGAGGACAAAACCTCCAACAGTTTGTTCTTTTTCTTCTACTTTTAAGACCACACGGTCCCCTAATGGTTTCAACATCTGATTTCCTCCATAATGAGATAGATATTATTAGCACTCTTTATATCTGAGTGCTAATTCATAGTTCTATTGTATCACTTGGTCAGAAATAGTCAAGAAAAAAGTCTGACTTTCTGAGGATGAATATATAAATTTCTTTATCCTAATTTTGCACTTTAATAATGTAGAATTTTAACGAACATGATTTATGAAATTAGTATTTTCGTTAATTCTTTTATAAAAAATACCGAAACTCTAAATCCTTATATTACGCATATATAAAAAACAACGATTATAAACCGTTGCTTTTTTACATACTATTAATATTTCAATCCTGGATTGAAAAATCCTAAGGCTACTCCTACAAGTGCAATAACTACCAATAATAGCATCACCCAATTTGGAGAAACTTTCTTTTTAGCCATCAGCCACCAACATAGAACAATAAAACCTGCTGTTAAAAGACCTGGATAAACACCATCAATCTTTTCTTGTAAGTTTAAAAATGTTTCTCCATCTCCATTTTTCAGCTCTAGCGCCGTAGTGACAGATACCCAAGTTGCTGCAACAGCTCCTATGACCATACCACCAACAACACTAATTGCTTTTCTTAGCGCCTGACCTTTAGGACCTACTAAAAATTCTACTGCTTTATCTCCAAGTTCATATCCTTTAAAATAAGCAAAACGCATTCCAAGATAGACTAATAGATTCCATGCAATAATATAGAATATTGCACCAGAAATATTTCCTCCTTTAGAAAGACCTAGAGCTATCCCCAAAAGAACAGGAATTAATGTTCCTACAATAAGTGAATCTCCAATACCTGCAATAGGCCCCATTAGACCGGCTCGCATTCCATTGATGGTCTCACTATCTACGGCATCTCCATTTGCACGCGCTTCTTCCAAACCAGCTGTTATCCCAACTACTAGAGAACCCAACTGCGGCTCAGTATTAAAGAATGCTGTGTATGTTTGCATAGCTTCTTTTTGTTCTTCCTTAGTATCATACATTTCTTCCACTATTGGAAGCATAGAAGTTAAATATCCAAAAGTTTGCATATGTTCTTGAGAAAAACATGTCAGATGTCCATAGAACCAGTGGTGAAATGATTTTGTCAATGTTTTTCTTGATATTTTTTTTCGACTCATTCTAAATATCCTCCTCTTCATCAAATCCCATATCACTGACAACTGCTGTCGTACGGGCAGATTTAATAACTTCTAATTCATAATAAATTACTGCAAAAATTAATGACACAACACCACTTGCTACTAAGTTCAAACCTAAAGATTTTGCTAACGTGAACCCGACAAAGAAAGGAATAAAGTCTGTTGTTTTTGTAACAATTTGTTTCAAAAGTATTGCAATACCCACACATGGAAGGAGTGCTCCTACAGTAAATAGAGACTTCATTACAAAACCATCCATCGGAAGATATAATTTCATAAGATCAACCATATCTGGTCCAAATTTTGTAATAATCATTGTTGGTAAGAAAGAAAAGATAAAATGTGAAATCCAAGGATATACCCAATCAACAGCATATAACTTCTTAAAATCACCTTTCTCTACAGCTTTCCATCCAATGTGTTGCCAAAGCAAATTCATAGTAGCTGTACCATAGAATAAAACAGTTCCAATTGTTCCAACCGCGGCTCCAATTGGCGCTGCTGCTGCTGCAATCGCTACTTCACCTGAAATATTATTTGCATGAACAAATAGGATAGATAACGGAATTCCGATATAAGAAATTGCCCGTACATCGGCAGATACAGTTCCACCAGGTGTCACTAAGGCAATATATAATACCTGTAAAGCCACACCAACGATTACCCCTGTTGTTATATCTCCTAATATTAAACCTACAATTAAACCACCAACTAATGGACGCCCCAAAGTATAGTTACCAATACTGGATCCCCCCATACCTGGCATCGATGCTAAACTTGCAAACAATCCTAAAAGAGCTGCTTGAATCCAAGAAATTTCCATCATTTTGTCTCCTTATTTCATTATTAAAATCCAAATTTTGATTTAAAATCACTCCAATAGCCAATAGATACATCTGGTAATAATTGGAATCTAACTTTATATCCTGCTTTTTCAATTGCTTCTAGTGCAACTGCTTCCTCTTGAGTAATTGATTGATTATTTCCCAACTTGATAGCACCTGGTCTATCGTTAGCAGGTCCTACAATAATCTCTTTAACATCTCCTGGAATAAAGCCCTGGTCTACTAAAATTTCTTTCATATCAATTGGATTCTTAGTAATCAAAAAATATCTACTATCCGATTCTGTTACTTTAGATGATTTTTCTTTAAACGCTTCCTTTGTCCAAACAAATGTTTTTTTATCTGACGCACCTTTATATGCCTGAATTAAAACCTTATTAGATGCAGCAGCATCATTTACTGCAATTAATCCATCACATGGATGTTCTTTTGCCCATCTAGTGACTGTTTGTCCATGAATCATTCTATCGTCAATTCGTACAAATGTTACTACCATAATTTTTTATCCCTTTCCTTATATAACTAAATATCGTCTTCTTCATTAAGATTATCATCCGATCCGACTTCAAATTCCTGTAGAGCTGAGGATGATTCGTTTAATATCGTAGAAACAAGTTCACTTCCAGTCAGAATATCTTTCATCACCACTGCTGTAAGTGCCATTGTTAAGTTCATACCTCCCAAAATAGTTGCATTCTCTAATTTTCCAAATTCTTCTAATACTGTTGCAACAGTTGTTAAAGGACTTCCCCCAACAATATCTGCTAAAACAAGAACAGAATCATTTTCATTCAGAGACCCAATAACATTTTTGACCTCTACAGAAAAATCTGCAAGACTTTCTCCATCTTTTAAGCCAATCGCTATGACATCATCTACTTTATCCGAAGCAAACATAGAAAGAGATGATTTCAATCCCTCTGCGAGTCCTCCATGACTGACTAATATCAAATACTTCATATTTCCCTCCTTTTATTGATTTCATTCTATCATCCTTATCTTCACTTTATAATTGTTAAATGTCACAAAAGTTTATTGATAAATGTCAATAAAAAAATGACAAATGTCAATAAAGACATCTGCCATGTTCGTATTATTTAAGAAATAATAATCTTGATATCTATTTAAGGGTTCCTATATCTAGTTCTTTTTGTAACTTAATAAGACTACCTTCAATATCCGTGTTATTTTCATCCATAGATAATGCTTCTAATCTTTCTTCTATTCCAACCAATGATTTTGAATCTATCCCTTTTGAAATAGTTGTAATTGAATTTTTCATTATATAATCCAGTGAAGTAGTCGTTAAGGCATTTTGACCAATCATTCCTTTCTTCATCAACTCTTCACTCTTCAAACTAGTTACTACCTCTGGTAATACTGAGCTTCCTTGACCCTTGTTAAATAAATTTTGTTGAATTTCACGATTATTTGTTAAAAATTCTATAAACGATACGGCAAGTTTTGAATTGCGAGCACGCGAAGAAACCACGTATAAGGAAGTATCTGTTACAGTCGAACGAATGTCTTCCTCAGTCGTTGGCAATGAAATACATGTCCAGTTAAAATTTGTATATTTGGCCACATGATAAGGAAAAGGTTTATATGTGCGATATTGTGCCAAACTCATTGGATAAAAGGCCACATGGCCTTCATCAAAATCTTTATAAGTTACTTTGTAGCGCCCGTTTAATTGATTCAATTCCCTTATATAGGATAAAGCATCCTTCATTTCTGACGAATCTATACGAGGAATACCACTCTCAGAAATAGTAACACCAAAGGCTGCTAGAGATTCTTTCCAACTATATCCTGTTATCCCAAATTGATCAACGATTCCATCTCCATCGGTATCTTTTGTAATTTTTTTACTAATCTCATATAGATCTTTCAGTGTCCACCCTACTTTAGGAATTTCAATGCCCTCTCTTAAAAGTAAATCTTGATTTACACACATCAACATGGGATTGCTTTCATATGGAAGACCGTATAAATCATCTCCGTATTTTGCTGCCTGCAAAGATACATCATAGAAATTAGAGGCATCTTCTTGAGACAGATAGGAATTTAGGTTTTTTAAAATACCTTTTGATGCAAATAAAGATAATTGGTCGCTTGATAATAGAAATACATCCGGTTCAGAACCTTTTAAAATTTGACTTGAAATCCAATTAGAATACTCCTCCTTAGGAATACCTGAATCATATACAATTTTAACCCCTGGATGAAGCTCTTCAAATTTCTTAATAGCCTCATCTAGTACATAGCTGTTATTCCCTGTAGGAATTCCCCAACTAGAATCAGAATAAAAACCCAGTCTAATAATCTTTATCTGCTTGTTTTCCCAAATAAGAAATAAACTCAAGCAACTTAGCACAAACAGTATCGCTAGAAACAATTGCTTTACTTTCATTTATCCATTTCCTTCGAAAAATTCTTTTGTGTCACACCTGTTTGTACAGCCCATATGGCTAACTGTGTCCTATCTCTCAAATTTAGTTTTGAAAGAATGATAGAAAGGTAATTGCGCACTGTTCCCTCGGATAAAAAAAGATTACTGGCAATTTCCTTATTTGATTCTCCAAATGCCACTTGCTGAATAATTTTCCATTCTGTCAGTGATATATTTTCAATATTCTCTTCCTTCACAGTAATAGAAAAATTGGTCTGTGCCATCTGCGAAAACAATTGAAATACCTTACTAGCTATATTAGGATTAATCATAGCTCCACCTTTATACACTGTCTGAATAGCTTGATATAACTCGTCTGTTGAAACTCCTTTTAATAAATAGCCAGATGCACCATATTTTAAAGCACTAAAAATAAATTCATCGTCATCAAATGTTGTTAAGATTATAATTTTTATATTTGGAAAACGTTTTTTGATTTCTTTTGTAGCTAATACTCCGTCCATTCTGGGCATTCTAATGTCCATTAAAATTATATCCGGTTTTACAGTCATAATGTTATCCATAGCTTCGACACCATCACCAACGACGGATACAACATCAATATCAGCATATACTGATAAAATGATCTGCAAAGACTCTCTAATTAACGCCTGATCATCTGCAATCATTACCTTTATCATATACTTCACCTCCTATTTTTGGAAAAACTATTTTAGTATAAAATCCTTCCCTATTTTCAAAATGAATAGAACCACCTAAAATAGAAACTCGCTCTCTCATTTGTTTCAAGCCATACCCAATTTGTAAGTCGTCAAAACCTATTCCATTATCTTGCAAAACTATTATGTTGTTATCCTCACTTACAAAGCGAATGCTCATTTTACTAGCATGTCCGTGACGAACAGAATTTGTCATAGATTCTTGTATAATCCTAAAAATAGTATCTTCCTGCATAACATCTAAATCAATATTTCCCCATTCATATTTTAGATCGACAGAGAGTTTTGATAGAGACTCATACTCACTAATCATTAATATTAGAGCATCTTTTAAACCATTATTTTGCAAAGCTCCTGGTCTTAGTCTCTGTAATGATCCCCTAACATCTTTTATCCCCTCTCTAACTGCATTTGAAACATTTTTCAACTGTTCTTTAGCACGGATAGGCTGAACATCAATTAATACAGAAACAGCATCAATCCCTGCTGAAATCCCTGTCAATGCATGTCCTAGAGTATCATGAATTTCCCGAGCAATTCTTTTCCTTTCTCGATCTTCAGCGATTTTCTCTGATAATGATATGTAATGATTCAATTCAGTGTTGACTCTAGATAACATTTTAAGTTCTTCCTCAATATTATGATGTTCTTTAATCACGTATAGGATATAAGACAATAAAGAGATTATGAAAATAATAACGTTTAATGATGTCAATGCATTTTCTAAAAATAATACCACGCCTCGTATGGACGATGGATAAAATTGGATATAGGTAGAAAGAGATGGAACTTTTATAAATAGAGACAAGATTTCATAGTCTGTTAAAAGTAACATTAAAAAACTCAAGAAAATAAAAATAATCCAAGAACGTTTACTATCAGAGTCTTGAAACTCTCTTGAACTATAGAATATATCAGCAAAAACTAATAATATTATTCCATTGTATGACAGATTTTGTGACCATATAACACCAATCATTAATACTATTTCAAACAAATTCCATTTTGAAAAAATTGGCCATTTTTTCTCAGTTGAATACATTTTATAGGTAGATATAAAAATAATACCGACAAAAAAGATAATTGAATACCAAAAAATCTGGTCAGGTGATTTTGAAATATTGTTTAATTCTCCCAATAAGAGTATCATCTGTCCCTTTGAAATTACATAGTTTGTAATCTGTATATACAAAGCTCCATTGTATATAATGGTTAGAAAATTAATTAATAAAAGCAAAATTATAGAGTACTGGACACCTTTTACCTGTTTCATTACTGCCACCCATTAATATCAAACTGAATTATATTATTTTTATCAACAAATTGTACAGGTATAGTATATAATTCTTCAACTTCTTCTTTTTTTACTAATAAATCTATTGTTTCCGATACTTTTCTACCCATATGAGATGGAAATTGAGCAACCGTTCCCGTAACTTCATCTGTTGTAGCTAATAAATGCTTCATATCTGGTGAACCATCTATTCCGTAAATAAGTTTTTTTGAAGTTACTTTCAATTCTTTGATTGCTGCTAAAGCTCCTATAGCGGCTCTATCATTTAAAGCCACTATAACATCAAACTTTAGACCTTCAGATAACGCATCACCTACAGTAGTCATAGCATACTCTGTTTGACCAACCGTTTCTCTTTCTGAGATAATTTGATAATGTTCTTCTGATTTTATTGTATCCAAAAAACCAGTTATTCTCTGATTAGCTGATAGAGCATCTTTATGCGTTAACAAAAGAATATGAGCATTTGAGGTACGTTTCATCAAATCCTTGGCAATTAATATCCCAGCATGGTAATTATCAGAAACTATGCTCGTATCAACTTTTATATTATTCAACTGACTATCTACTGCTATAACTCTAATTCCAAAATTCTTTGCCCTACTTAACGCTTCTACAATTTGCTCGCTATCACTCTTAACTGGATTAATAACAATAACATTCACTCGCTTCGCTATAAACTCATCAATTTGTTTACTCTGTTTTTCTTCACTCATCTCTGCATCCCGAGTATACAATATCTGACCTTCTGAATCAGAATAGCGTTGAATCTCATTATGTAAATGTCTATAAAATTCACTATTCATCGTCATATAAGTCGCTCCAACTTTTATTTGTCCCGGAATAGGATCTGTCTGACTCACATGAGTATAAATCGCAAAAACAAATACGACTACTGTACAAAATATAATTTTGACGATTGTTCTTGTATAATCTCTACTCATTTCAACCTCCAAAAAGTTTCAACTAGTTCATTGTAACACATTTAGACAGTATAAAAAAGCCTGAGAGCAACTCAGACTTTTCAATGTTTAAAATGGCAATTCCTCCTCTTCCAAGACCAAATCTGCCAAATCTTGGCCTGCATTATTTTCACGCATGGCACGTTGGGCACGACTTTCCAAGAGTTGGAATCCTGTCACAAGGACTTCGGTTACATAATTCATCTGACCATTTTTCTCAAAGCGACGGGTACGCAATTCCCCATCAACGGAAATGAGACTACCTTTGGTTGCGTAGCTTGCCAAAGTTTCTGCTAGTCTGCCCCATAGGACCATATTGACAAAATCAGCTTCGCGTTCCCCGTTTTGGTCTTTGTAACGACGATTTACAGCGATAGTTGCTCGCGCTACTGACTTGTCATTGTTGGTTTTGTGCAATTCTGGTGTAGACGTTAAACGTCCAATTAAGATAACTTTATTATACATATTTTCTTCCTCCTACTTATCTATTCGTAAGAACTCAAAAAAAGTTACAGAAATTTGTAACTTTTCGAGGAAATTTTTTACTTTTTATGAACCATGAAACCTGTAGCTTGTTGATTGGCCATAATGGTCATATCTGTAATCTGCACACGGCGAGGTTGACTGGTCACATAGACTACTGTGTCTGCAATATCCTGAGCTTGCAAGGCTTCGATTCCTTGGTAAACGGACGCAGCCCGTTCTTTGTCACCATGAAAACGTACCGTTGAAAAATCTGTTTCGACAATTCCAGGCTGAATGGTTGTCACCTTGATAGCCGTTGCAATGGTATCAATTCGCAGTCCATCTGAAAAGGTCTTAACCGCTGCCTTGGTAGCTGAATAAACTGCTGCACCCACATAAGCATAAATTCCTGCGGTTGAGCCCATATTGATGATATGTCCTTGATTGGCTTTTACCATTGCTGGCAAGAAACAGCGAGTGACTGCCATCAAACCTTTGACATTGGTATCCAACATCGTCAGCATATCCAGCTCTTCATAGTTCTGATAAGGTGCTAAACCTAGAGCCAGTCCGGCATTGTTGACCAGAATATCAATCTGACCTATCGTTTCTAGAATATCAGAGCAGACAGTCTTTACCATGGTCATATCCGTGACATCTAGCGGAAAAGTCCAAACTGTTTGATTTGGAAAAGTTTCTGCAAACTCCGACTTAAGGGCTTCTAGTCTGTCTGTCCGTCGTCCGGTTAGAACGACATTCTCACCCTGCTCCAGATAAGCACGCGCAATCGCTTCACCGATTCCTGATGTCGCTCCTGTAATCACTACATTTTTTGCCATCTTATTTCCTTCTAGCTGGTCTATCAGATATTAACAACTTCTTAGGCAGTCCAGTGTTTAGCTGGATCAAATGGAGTTCCAACAACTTGGTCTTCTGATAATTCAATAATACCACGTTTTTGCGGAGCATTTGGCAGATGCAATTCACGAGGACTGCACATCATGCCAAAACTCTTTTCACCACGAAGTTCGCCTGGGAAAATGAGGTTCCCTTTTGGCATCATTGCTCCTGGATGAGCTACAATGGTTTTCAACCCCACACGCGCATTAGGAGCCCCTGCAACGATTTGCACTGTCTTGTCACTTGCGACTGCAACTTGGCAGATGTTGAGGTGATCACTATCTGGATGAGCTACCATCTCGACAATTTCACCAACAACAAACTTAGGCTCTTTGTCATTGATAATTTCTTCTTTAAAACCTTCCGTTTGTAATTCTTGGTTCAAACGAGCGACTTGCTCATCTGTCAAAAATACTTGACCGCGCTCTGCAATTTCAAATAAACTTGAAACTTCAAAAATATTCCAAGCCACTGTTTCCCCAGTTTCTTTGAGGAAAACACGGGCTACCTTGCCTTTGCGCTCCACATCCAGTTTGGCATCTCCACTGTTTTTCACGATGACCATAAGGACATCACCGACATGTTCTTTGTTATATGTAAAAATCATTGTTTCCTTTTTCTCCTATTTCAGTCCTGCTAAAAAGTCGTTAATTTGTTGCTTGCTTTTACGGTCGCGATTAACAAAACGACCAATTTCCTTGTCCTTTTCTAGAACAACAAGGCTAGGAATTCCGTAAACATCCCAGAGTTTAGCTAGATCCATATACTGATCTCGATCCACTCGAATAAAGGTGAACTCTGGATTGGTCTCCTCAATTTCTGGTAAGGCAGGATAGATATAACGACAATCGCTACACCAGTCCGCCACAAAAAGAAAGACTTTCTTGCCATCTTTTTCTACTAAAGATGCTAATTCTTCTATACTTGCTGGTTGTATCATAAGACTTCCTCCTCATAGACTAGGTCTTCATTTTCATAGACAAAGGTATAATGACGGCCATCCTCAAAAATGACGCCACCAACCAAGCTCTCCAGACTGCTTTCATAAACTTGAACATATAGGGTCGCAATTTCCCCCATGTCGGAAAAATGGTCTCGCACAATCGCTGTCAACTCTTCCTGAGTCTTCATGAGCTTATGGTCATCTGCAACTTTTTTCGTAGCAAAGGCAAGGCTCCCAATACCAAACAGAGCCAGACCTGCCATCCACATTTTTTTAGCTTTCATACCATTCATTTTAACACAAAAAAGGCTTTAGGACAAATGAGGAAGCAGCAGAAAAGCAAGTAAAAAGCCTCTTCCTTGCAGGAAAAGGACTTCTTATACTCAATGAAAATCAAAGAGTAAACTAGGAAGCTAGCCACAGGTTGCT
>NZ_JVRR01000128.1 GCF_001070715.1 Streptococcus pseudopneumoniae | reverse complement strand
TACGGCAAGGTGAAGCTGACGTGGTTTGAAGAGATTTTCGAAGAGTATAAAGTCAATTACAATATACTAGAACAAACCTAGAACTGTTCCATCACTTTCAACATCCATATTTAGAGCAGCAGGTCGTTTTGGTAGGCCTGGCATGGTCATCACATCGCCAGTTAGAGCAACGATAAAGCCTGCACCTAATTTTGGTACCAATTCACGAATGGTAATTTCAAAGTTTTCAGGTGCTCCAAGTGCATTTGGATTATCTGAAAAACTGTATTGAGTTTTAGCCATACAGATTGGCAATTTGTCCCAACCGTTTTGAACGATTTGGGCGATTTGTGTTTGAGCTTTCTTCTCAAAGTTTACTTTGCTACCACGGTAGATTTCAGTAACAATCTTTTCAATCTTTTCTTGGACAGAAAGGTCATTATCATACAAACGTTTGTAGTTAGCTGGGTTTTCAGCGATAGTCTTGACAACCGTTTCAGCAAGCGCTACTCCACCTTCTGCACCATCAGCCCAGACACTTGCCAACTCGACTGGCACATCAATTGAAGCACAAAGTTCTTTCAAGGCTGCGATTTCTGCTTCAGTATCAGATACAAATTCGTTAATAGCCACAACTGCTGGAATACCGAACTTACGGATATTTTCAACGTGGCGTTTCAAGTTAGCAAAACCGACACGAACAGCTTCTACGTTTTCTTCAGTCAAAGCGTCTTTAGCTACACCACCATTCATCTTAAGGGCACGAAGGGTTGCAACAATAACTACTGCATCTGGAGATGTTGGCAAGTTTGGTGTCTTAATATCAAGGAATTTCTCAGCACCAAGGTCTGCACCAAAACCAGCTTCAGTAACTGTGTAATCAGCCAAGTGAAGGGCTGTTGTAGTTGCCAAGACTGAATTACATCCATGAGCAATATTAGCAAATGGACCACCATGTACAAAGGCAGGTGTTCCGTAAATTGTCTGAACCAAGTTTGGCTTAATCGCATCCTTCAAAATCAACGCTAAGGCACCTTCAACTTGCAAATCACCTACAGAAACAGGGGTACGGTCATAGCGATAACCGATAACGATATTAGCCAAACGGCGTTTCAAGTCCTCGATGTCTGTTGCCAAGCAAAGAATTGCCATGATTTCGGAAGCAACGGTAATGTCAAAGCCATCCTCACGAGGAATACCATTTAGAGGGCCACCAAGTCCAACGGTCACATGGCGAAGAGCACGATCATTCAAGTCCACTACACGTTTCCAGAGGATACGACGTTGGTCAATTCCCAACTCATTCCCTTGGTGCAAGTGGTTGTCGATCAAGGCAGAAAGCGCATTGTTGGCAGTTGTAATGGCATGCATGTCTCCAGTAAAGTGAAGGTTAATGTCCTCCATTGGCAGAACTTGGGCATAACCACCACCAGCAGCACCACCCTTGATACCCATAACTGGACCAAGAGATGGTTCGCGGATAGCAATCATGGTTTTCTTGCCAATTTTATTCAAAGCATCCGCCAGACCAATGGTAATGGTTGATTTTCCTTCACCTGCAGGTGTTGGGTTGATGGCAGTAACCAAAATCAATTTCCCAACTGGATTGCTCTCAACTGCACGAATTTTATCAAAGCTGAGTTTAGCCTTGTACTTTCCATACAACTCCAAATCATCGTAAGAAATACCAAGTTTCTCTACAACATCAACAATTGGCTTCAACTCAATACTCTGTGCGATTTCAATATCTGTTTTCATTCAAAACTCCTCTAACCTCTTTTATGATAATTCATTATAACACAAAACAAGATTTTTAACATCCCAAAACTCTCTAAACGTTCGTAAATATCCCTGTTTTTAAGGTTTTTAGAGTTCTTTCTTAAATTTTATATGGCTTTATAGTTTGAAACTATATTCTTTCCTTTTACCAAATTTTTATTGCTTTCATTTTACTTACCGTTTATTTTTGTGTACAATAGTGCTATGAAAATTTTAGTTACATCGGGCGGTACCAGTGAAGCTATCGATAGCGTCCGCTCTATCACTAACCATTCTACAGGACGCTTGGGGAAAATCATCACAGAAACATTACTTGCTGCAGGGCATGAAGTTTGCTTAATTACTACAAAACAAGCTCTGAAGCTAGAACCTCATCCCAACCTAAGTATTCGAGAAATTAACAATACCAAGGACCTTCTACTGGAAATGCAAGAACGTGTCAAGGATTATCAGGTCTTGATTCACTCAATGGCTGTATCCGATTACACTCCTGTTTATATGACAGGGTTTGAGGAAGTTCAATCTAGTTCCAATCTAGAAGAATTTTTAAGCAAGCAGAATCATCAAGCTAAGATTTCTTCAACTGATGAGGTTCAGGTTTTGTTCCTTAAAAAGACACCCAAAATCATCTCTCTAGTCAAGGAGTGGAATCCTACTATTCATCTGATTGGTTTCAAACTGCTGGTTGATGTTTCCGAAGATCATCTGGTTTACATTGCCCGAAAAAGTCTTATCAAGAACCAAGCAGACTTGATTATTGCGAATGACCTGATTCAAATCTCAGCAAACCAGCATCGTGCAATCTTTGTTGAGAAAGATTATCTTCAAACGGTTAACACTAAAGAAGAAATTGCAAAACTCCTCCTTGAAAAAATTCAAGCCTATCATTCTTAGAAAGGAAAGCTATGGCAAACATTCTCTTGGCTGTAACGGGGTCAATCGCCTCTTACAAGTCGGCAGATTTAGTCAGTTCTCTAAAAAAACAAGGCCATCAAGTCACGGTCTTAATGACTCAGGCTGCTACAGAGTTTATCCAACCCTTGACACTACAGGTACTCTCACAGAATTCCGTCCACTTGGATGTCATGAAGGAACCCTATCCTGATCAAGTCAATCATATCGAACTGGGAAAAAAAGCAGATTTATTTATCGTGTCCCCTGCAACTGCTAACACTATTGCAAAACTAGCTCACGGCTTTGCGGACAACATGGTAACTTGTACGGCTCTAGCCTTGCCAAGTCATATCCCAAAACTCATCGCACCAGCTATGAATACAAAAATGTATGACCATCCTGCAACTCAGGCTAATCTGAAAACATTAGAAGCCTACGGCTATCAGCTGATTGCTCCTAAGGAATCCCTACTAGCTTGTGGAGACCACGGACGAGGAGCCTTAGCTGACCTCACAATTATTTTAGAAAGAATAAAGGAAACTATCGATGAAAAAACGCTCTAACATTGCACCTATTGCTATCTTTTTTGCAACCATGCTCGTGATACACTTTCTGAGCTCACTTATCTTTAACCTTTTTCCATTTCCAATCAAACCGACCATCGTTCATATTCCTGTCATTATTGCCAGCATTATTTACGGTCCACGCGTTGGGGTTACACTTGGATTTTTGATGGGGCTACTTAGCTTAACTGTTAACACGATTACAATTCTACCGACAAGCTACCTCTTCTCCCCATTTGTACCAAACGGAAACATCTACTCAGCTATCATTGCCATTGTCCCACGTATTTTGATTGGTTTAACTCCTTATCTAGTCTATAAACTGATGAAAAACAAGACTGGGCTAATCCTAGCTGGTGCCCTTGGTTCACTTACCAACACCGTTTTTGTACTTGGTGGAATTTTCTACCTTTTTGGAAATGTTTTTGATGGTAATATCCAAAAACTCTTAGCAACCGTTATTTCAACAAATTCGATTGCTGAATTAGTTATTTCTGCAGTTCTAACCCTAGCCATTGTTCCAAGACTACAAACATTGAAGAAATAAAAACAATCTCCGCTTTCAAACTTGAAGGTGGAGATTTTGCTCTGTATAGTTTGGATTTTTAGTGAAATGTTTACTAGTCTTTAACTAAAAAATGACCTATAAACCTAAGTAAATCCTTGCTTTATTGTCTTGTTTATTGTACTATACTAGTGTATATACAGTTAAAAGGAGATTCTTATGAATACACGGAAAAAGACACAATTTATGACAATGACTGCCCTCTTAACGGCTATTGCAATCTTGATTCCAATTGTTATGCCTTTTAAGATAGTCATTCCACCAGCTTCTTACACTTTGGGGAGCCACATCGCTATTTTTATAGCCATGTTCTTGTCGCCTTTGATGGCAGTTTTTGTCATCCTAGCCTCTAGTTTTGGATTTTTGATGGCTGGATATCCCATGGTTATCGTTTTTCGAGCTTTTTCCCATATCTTTTTTGGGACTTTGGGAGCTCTTTACCTACAAAAATTCCCCGATACCCTAGATAAACCAAAATCTTCCTGGGTTTTCAACTTTGTTTTGGCTATCGTTCATGCCCTTGCTGAAGTGTTAGCCTGTGTCCTTTTTTACGCAACTTCCGGTACCAATGTAGAGAACATGTTTTATGTTCTATTTGTGCTAGTTGGCTTTGGCACAATTATCCATAGTATGGTAGACTATACATTAGCACTAGCTGTCTATAAAGTGCTTCGAAAACGCCGTTAAAAGGAAGAACTATGACAAAAGATCGCAAACAAGCCCTACTCCAACTCTTGAAAGAAACTCCTAAAGCTCTAAATGGTCAAAGTTTGGCGGAACATTTTCATGTCACACGTCAGGTCATTGTACAGGACATTGCAATTTTGAGAGCCGATGGCGCTCCTATCCTATCCACTAATCGTGGCTACGTCTATAAGCAAGTTGATGTCAATCCATACGTCCACAAACTTTTTAAAGTGAAACATGAAGTTGAAGAAATGGGTCAAGAACTCCTTGCCATCGTAGATAATGGTGGACGTGTTCAAAACACCTTGATTGACCATCCCGTCTATGGAGAAATTGAAACCTTACTTAAACTGTCTTGTCGCCGAGATGTTCAGCATTTTCTAGAACAAGTCGAGCATTCAGACTTTAGACCTCTGTCTGAATTAACAGATGGTATCCACTACCATCTAGTCGAAGCCGAAACACAACAAGACCTCCACTATATCGAGGAGGCCTTGGATCAGCTTGGTTATTTAGTAAAAGACTAAAAGATTTCCTTCTCCCAGCCATCTTCTGTACGGTGACGGTAGAAAAACTCCGACTTGTCAGGAGCTTCCATCATTTCCATCAAGGGTAACATATCATAGGCCAGATCCAAGTTTGGAATCTGGTCTTTTTGAACCCAAGAAACTTCTCCTTCGGATGATTGGAAACTTCCAGTAAACTCAGTCGTTTTATAGTCAATTGAACTATAAAAAACCAGCCCTATAATAATATTTTCATCGCTCTAAATATCAAAAAAAGATGGGCAAAAACTCAATTTCAGGAGAAAATGAAGTAAATCTTCCCACTATAAAACGCATAATATCAAGGTTGTTCAATACCTGATACTATGCGTTTTCTGATTTTAAAGACTTTCTGCCCAGCCTCTTCTAAATATTAGCTTTTCTTCAACCTATTACAGTTGACAAAGAGCCACTAGATCTTAGCTTTTATAGAAATATCTTTCTAATCCAACATTTCACTTTTTTTGCTCTTACTTAAGCTTAGAAATGATTGCTTTCAGTTGTTCTACTAACTTAGCTTCTGTCTCTGCTGAGCCACTTTCTTCTTTCACGAAATCAAGAGTTTCTTGGAGAAGTTTTTGGGCTTTAGCTAGGACTTTTTTGTCTGCTTTTGCTACATCTTGTTGTTCTAGAACCTTAGTCAATTCAATACTTAATTGCTTGAGTTCTGAATCTTTCTTACGACGAATCAACCAGAAAATAATTACTCCTAACAGAGCAAGAAGACCTGCTACAAACACTCCTGTTGGTACTGAGTATGTTTCAGACATCTTATCTGAATCCTTGCTATCTTCTGCTACTTTCTTAACATCGCTCTTGTCTTGTGCAGTTTTGCTATCAACGTCATTTACTTTTACATCTTTAAGAGATGCTAAGGCTTTCTTAACAGCTTCTACTGCATCACGCAAACCTTGTTCTGTTAAATCACTGTCTGAAATAGCTTTCTTAGCATCTAGGAGAACAGTTTTGGCTGCATCAATTTTCGCATCTGATACCTTTGTCAAGGCTTTCAAACGTTCTTCTAATTCATAAGATAAAGTACGAAGTTCTGACTTGTCTAATTGCTGTTTAGCTGAAACAGGCGATTCTTCCTTAGCTACATCTTCCATACTTCTGTCTGTTCTAGATTGATCTGCTGACAGTGTTGAAGGTTCTTTGTCACGAATTGAATCTTCATCTGGAGTTACAGTAGTATCTGTACTTGAAGCTTGGACAGGAGTTGAAGGTTGCCCCTCTCCAGCTGGTTGTGTAGGTTGAGAAGTTGGAACAGATGGAGATGCTTGAGCAGAAGAATCATTCTGAACAGGATGACTAGGTTGAACAGTTGATGATGTCGATGATACATAATTTCCATTTAATGCATTCTTAGCTGTGTTTATTGCTGATACTGCGTCATTTACTTCTGTTTGTGTCGCATTATCTCTTGCTAATACTGCTTTACCTGCTGTTACTGCTTGGTCGTATGTGGCTTTCTTACTTGCTTCGGCATTGTAGTACGCTGCTGTTGCTTTTGTTGCTGCGTCTTCTGTGCTTGTTGCTGTTCGGAGTGCGTCTTTATTTGTTGCGACTCCTCCCAGATTATTCTTAGCGTTAGTAATTGCTGATACTGCGTCATTTACTTCTGTTTGTGTCGCATTATCTCTTGCTAATACTGCTTTACCTGCTGTTACTGCTTGGTCGTATGTGGCTTTCTTACTTGCTTCGGCATTGTAATAAGCTGGAGTCCCTTTGGTTGTTGTATCATCTGAAAGCGCTGTTATTAACGCTTTCTTATTTACTTCCTTCGGTGCTTCTGTCGCATTTCTGTTACTGCTATAATATGAACCACGCAATCCTGGTCTATGATCTTCTTTATAGTTTCCATCAGATCCAATTAACTCAATAACCGTTAAAACTTTAAACGGTTCCGTTCCTAGCTTCTCAACAGTATAATCATTTTCAGTAATTGTAACAGTCTTTTTACCCCCGGTTCCTTCTTTCCCTGATGCTATCTGTTTTTTTGCTTTAACTAATGAATATGCAGGATCTGGTTCAAATCCTCCACCATAGTCTTCAGCTCCATGTCCTACCACATATAACATCATTCTACTTCCTTCAGGTAATTTAGGGACAGAAGGAATTTCGACGTCTATATCAGGTTTTCCATTTGCTTTACCCACCAAAGCGCTATTTTCAGTTTTAATTGTTGGAGCTTTGAAATGTGTATAAACTCCAAATTCAAATTTCTTAATACCTTTTGTCGTTTCAGCGGTTACTTCCATTAACCAACTACCACTATTAGGTAAATTTCCCTCAAAATATAAATCAGCTTCTTTCCCACCGATTCCAGTTGTATGTTCGCCAGGGAAGTTCCCTCCCTCTTTTTTGGTTACTGTTAATTTTGTAATATTGGCATTTGGGGACTTGACTTTTATTTTTAACGAATTATTTCGCAAATTATCTCCAGGATATACTCCGTAAACATTTCCTTCATCAAATTTTTTTCGAGTGGCATTCCAACGACCAATTTCAACATCTGTCAACTCTGTATTAGCATCTCTAAACCCACTACCTTCAAATCGAGTAGTCCCATTCAAACTATGATTATGCCCTGCAATATTTGTGCCATTTGGTTCAGTATTTTCCGCTTTTATTCCTACTGTTGCTTTACCATTTGTTGTATCTGGTTTAGGAGTGAGTTCTCCTTTTGGTTTAGGTACACGTTTTAAACCAGCGTTTTTATATCCAACCAAGGCATTATAAGCAAGATCAATTTCTTTTTGAGTTGTTGCATTAACAAGTACTTCTTTTGCTTTCGCAACTTTTTCTTGTAATACTTTAACAGTAGCTTCTGTATAGTCCTTTAAGTTTAATTGATCAATTTCTTTTAGAAGAGATTCCAATTTATCTTTATTAGTAACTACTTCCTTTTCTTTGCCATTTGTTTCGACTTTATTGATTTCCTCCGTCTGATTAGCAGGAATCACTGCTTTATCAGACACTTTAATCTCTCTTTCACCTTGAGCATTAGAGCCAGCTCCATCTTTCTTGTTAGATGTTTCCGCTGCAGGCTCAGGAGCTACGATTTCCTTATTTCCCTCAGTTTCTAGAGATTTCTCTAGAGGAACTCCCTCTGTCAAGTCTGTAACACCGGTATTTACCTTTTCAGTATTAGCTGTAGCAGGTGATACTGGTAAAGTGTCTGCCTTGACCGCACCATTAGCAAAAAACATTAATGCTGCAACGGCAACACTTGCAGCACCAAAATGGCACTTACGAATAGAATAACGGAATACCTTTTCTCCGTTCACTTCTCGATTTGATTTTCTCATCTAATCGCCTCTTTCTTATTTTTATTTTTGAGGTACTAAAAAATACCCCCCCTTAAATATTTTAGCAATTTAAAGAAAGGATACATTTTTTAATTTTGGGTACCACACTGTTTTAAAAACATAGTACACTTTCTATTTTACATCTTTCTCAGAAAAATTAACAGCATAAGCATATATTTTATCTAATTCAATTAGCATTTAATTTTAGCGAGTATAGATATTTTTTTCCACATCTTCTATTACTATTAGACAGGAAATACAACAAGGCCTCCACTATATCGAGGAGGCCTTGGACCAACTTGGTTATGTTAGTAAAAGACTAGAAAATTTTCTTTTCCCAATCGTCTTCTGTACGGCGAGGGTAGAAAAATTCAGACTTGTCCGGAGCTTCCATCATCTCCATCAAAGGTAGCATATCATAGGCCAGATCCAAATTTTGAATCTGGTCTTTTTGCACCCAAGAAACTTCTCCTTCATCTGAAGAGCGAAGGGTACCAGAGAACTCAGTCGCCTTATAACAAACGACAATATAGCGCCCACCTGTATCCAGAGGCCAGTTCTTGATACCGACCAGTTGAGGATTTTGGATAGTCAATCCTGTTTCTTCATAGATTTCACGAATGACAGACTCTGCAAAAGCCTCACCATTTTCAACATGACCTCCAGGAAAGGCATAGCCAGACCAGCGATTTGTTTCAGGAGCGCGATACTGCATAACCACACGCTGAGTTTCTAGGTCTTCAATCAGACAAATATTTGTTAAAATCGTTAATTGGGAACGGGACATAAATTTACTCGCTTTCTAAGTTATAAAAACATATCTTCGTTATATTTTACTTCGGACTTCATGATAAAGGGATTGAGCAATTCATTTTAATCTCACTAAATTCTCTAAAACACCTTCTGCTTTAAGTTATCATCAACTCAACGATAAGGAATTTTCGAACTTTCTATCTCTATATCAGGATTAGCAAGTTTGAGATAAGGAGCAATATAATCTGCATCCGTAACCTTTGGTCCTAGAATAACTTTTGAGTATTTCAAAGGAAGTAAATTGATGTATACAAATAAATCATATCTGCCATTGTCTTTCGAACTTAATACAATATACTTTCTAAAATCTTTATAGTTAACTTTATCAAAAACTTCTAACCCAATTTCTTCTTTCTTAAAGTACTTCTCATTTGATGAATCATTAGCATCTCTTTTAATAATATTTTGTATAGCTGTATCATCTAAATTAATTAAAATGCGATACTCTATTTCATACTCATAGTCTTTAACTTTGAAAAGGTAAGAAATCTTCTTCAATTTCTCAGCAAAACTTATCAATTCTTTTTCAGCTTCCAGCTCTTGCAATTTTTCAAATAGCTGTTTTAAATTATCAAGAGATTTACCAACATCTGTTTCTTCTTTATTCTCGGACATTAAATCTAAATAATGAACTTTAACAAACTCTATCGATTTATGAGCAACTATATCTTCAAGATAAGACAGATCATATTCAAGAAATGCTCCCTGAGATGAATCAGCATATTCCTTCCACATAGGTAAACTATCAGATACCGTGGTTAGAGAAGATATAAAAACATTGGAAGTTTGATATTGTTTGAAAAACGTATTATCTATACCCAAATAATCATATATTACTCTTCCTTCCATCGGGTCATTTAACTGTTTTAGATTAGTCAGTCGTAAAAATGGAGGTTGAGTTTCAGAATTGTTTTCATTTTTCCAGTCTGCTTTTATAAGAAAATTTGTTAAAGTATCAATCTTAGTATAATGTCCAAAAGAACCTATTTTTTTCAACTCTTCAGCGTCAACAGTTAATTTAGAACGTATATAGGAGATAACATTATCTGCTTGTTTTAAAAGTTGCTTAGCATCTAACGAGGAGATTGATTCTGAATAACTTTTCTCATTCGAGTAAGCATTATCATACTTCTCAATTAACTTAATTGCTTGATCTCGAATTATATCAGAATTATTTTCTTCTGCTATCTTTCGAACAACATCAATCGAATCATTAATTACAACATCAAAGTGTCTTGACACAAAATCTAGATAGTCATCAATATCTTCAGCTTGTGGATTATCAATAAAATATTTATTTATTATCTTTAAGTGCTCAAATTGAAAAATTGAAACAAGCTCATCTAATCTAAAATACCAATATCTAGTATAATTAAAATCAATATTTTCAAAATCAATATTTTCAAAATCAATATTTTCAAATATAAAGTTGATGAACGGTTCTAATTCACTTTTAAAATAGTTCCTTCTTTCTTCTGGTAAACTTTTCTGTCTAAATAGTGGAACAAAAACTGAAAGCAAATCCGAATAAATCATTTTACTATTCTCTAGATTATCTTTTAATACTAAATCAATAATTTTAAAGAAATAACTCTCATTTTCAAACAATATAGAATATTCTTCATATTCTTTTGGTTCAAATAAATAATAATAAAGAGAATCTAAATACCTAAAGCATACACTCCAACTATATACTTGTGAATTATTTGATAGTATTTTATTTATGGACTCTAAAATCTTTTTTTGGATAATTTTATCAATCTTCTCTTCAAAATCACTAAAAATATAAAGAACAAGTTCAACACATTTCAATTGTTCTTCTTCAGATAATTTTAAATATTGATTTATAAAATTTTCAAGTTCGGATTTCAGTTTTTCTTCATTCAAGGAATCAAAATGATCTTCTAATTCAGATTTACTAAATTTACCTGTAAAATAATTTAACTTTTCCATTTTGTCTCCTTCCAAAACCTACCCCAACGCCTTGACTTCCAGCATCATATCACGAATCTGAGCTGCTAGTTCAAAGTCAAGCACTTCAACGGCTTCTTGCATTTGTTTTTCCAGTTTCTTGACTAGTTCTTTGCGTTCTTGTTTGTTGAGGCTATTGATATCGACTTCCTTGTCTTCTTCCTTAGCAACTGCCTTGGTCACAGCAATCAGGTCACGGATTTCTTTCTTGATTGTCTGAGGCACGATACCATGTTCTTCATTATAAGCCATCTGGATTTTGCGACGACGGGCCGTTTCATCAATGGCACGCTGCATGGACTGGGTAACTGTATCAGCATACATAATCACATGCCCTTCGCTATTACGGGCAGCACGTCCAATAGTCTGGATAAGGCCACGCTCATTGCGTAGGAAACCTTCCTTGTCAGCATCAAGTATCGCAACTAAGCTAACCTCTGGAACATCAATCCCTTCACGAAGGAGATTGATTCCGACCAAGACATCAAAGACACCCAAGCGCAGGTCACGGATAATCTCTGTCCGCTCCAAGGTTTTGATATCCGAGTGCATGTACTTGACCTTGATACCCATTTCTTTAAAGTAGTCAGTCAAGTCCTCGGCCATTTTCTTGGTCAAAGTTGTGATAAAAGTTCGCTCATTCTTCTCAACACGGGCATTGATTTCACCTAAGAGGTCATCAATCTGTCCCATTGTCGGACGTACTTCCACCTCAGGATCCAATAGCCCTGTCGGACGAATGATTTGCTCAATCACTGTCTCAGTCTGTTCATTTTCATAGTCACCTGGTGTCGCTGAAACGTAAACAATCTGATGGACATGGCTTTCAAACTCCTCCCGACGGAGAGGTCGATTGTCCAAAGCAGACGGCAAACGGAAACCGTAATTTACTAACATTTCCTTACGAGAACGGTCTCCATTGTACATGCCCTTGATTTGTCCCATGGTCATGTGACTTTCATCAATCATAATCAAGAAATCATCTGGGAAGAAGTCGAGAAGCGTATAAGGAGGCTCTCCTTCGCTCCGTCCATCCATGTGACGTGAGTAGTTTTCAACTCCGTTGGTATAGCCCATCTCACGAAACATCTCAATATCATACTCTGTCCGCTGTTTCAACCGCTGGGCTTCTAGCAATTTTCCTTCCTTCTCAAAGGCGGCTAACTGCTCTTCTAATTCTGCTTGGATTTTCGCAATCGCAACTTCCATATGGTCGTCATTGGTCACAAAGTGAGTAGCCGGGAAAATCGCCAAATGATCCACTTCTCCCAATACCTGACCTGTCAAAGCCTCAACTTCACGGATACGGTCAATCTCATCACCAAAGAACTCAACTCTAAAAGCGTGTTCATCACGAGAAGCTGGGAAAATCTCCACCACATCCCCACGCACACGAAATCTTCCCCGTTGAAAATCAATGTCATTACGTTCAAACTGGATATCAACCAAGTCATTAAGAAGTTTATCACGAGAAATTTCAAGACCTGGACGGAGACTAACAACGCTGTCAGCGTATTCCTTGGGCGAACCCAGACCATAGATACAAGAAACGGAAGCTACGACGATAACATCATTACGCTCCAAAAGGGCTGAGGTAGCTGAGTGGCGAAGCTTGTCAATCTCATCATTGACAGAGCTATCCTTTTCAATATAGGTATCGCTAGAAGGGACATAGGCCTCAGGTTGGTAATAGTCATAGTAGGATACGAAATACTCAACTGCATTTTCAGGGAAAAATTCCTTAAACTCCCCATAGAGCTGTCCTGCTAGCGTTTTATTGTGGGCAATAACCAGAGTTGGTTTATTTACTTTGGAAATGACCTGACTCATGGTATAGGTCTTCCCTGTACCAGTCGCCCCCATCAGAATCTGAGCTTTTTCTCCACCCTCTATATTATCAACCAACTGCTCAATAGCTTGAGGCTGGTCTCCGGATGGTTGGTACTTTGATACTAGTTTAAATTGATTGTCTGTAATGCGATTGATCATAAGAATCCTCTCTCCATGTGCTATTCCTATTTTAGCATACTTGTAGCATTTTAACGAAGAAAAGGATGGACCGAAGTCACATCCTTTCATTTTCTTTCTTTAATTGATAAGCGAGATAGACAATCAGCAGTAACAAGACCAGACTTGTCATAATAGAACCTTCAATCCCAAAAGATCCTCCTGATATCCAGTCTTGATTGCCTTGTGGTAAAAAGGTCATCAAGGACGTTCCTGATGGTTGACCACTAACTAATACTCCAAAGAGGTTTCCCTGTGCGAAATTCCAAGCGCCATGAATACCTGCAATACCCCATATAGTATCTGTTTTAAGAAGATATAGGGACATGGCAACTCCGAATAAAAAGAGATTCACTAGAGATAAAGGTGTAATACCAGAATTCCCAGCATGAAGCAGGGTAAAAAGTACGCTAGATATGATAACAGCAAGTTTTAAATTGGTTCTTGAGGCCAATTGAGGAAGGAGCCAAGCACGGGACACCACTTCTTCTGCTGTCCCCTGTAAAATCCAAAATGGGATAGTAAAGACAACAAAGATAAGCGAATAAGGATTCAAGTGAATAGACTCCAAACGATATTGCCCCAAGGCTACTAAACATAGCAAGGTCAGAAGAAAAAGTGCCAGACCTAGACCAAATCCTTTAAAAAGACTGCTGAGGAAATTCTCTCTATAAAATCCCAAGGTTCGAATAGGTCTTTTCTCAACTTTTCTAGTCCATCTGAAAACAGTATTGAGAATAAAACCAAAGACCAGTAAATCTAAAATTAAATGAAAGTCACTTGTTCTATCCATCAAGCTCTGCTGCAAGGTCTGCAAGTAAGTTGCAAGATTTTGACCAGTCTCTCCAAAATTTCTAGCAAGTCCGATAAGAGCTAATAAACTAATACCATACAAAGTATAAGCCACAAACTCTCCTATGAAGACAAAAACAAAGGCTAACAAGGGGCTTGTGTAGAGGTTTAACCGCATTTGGGAAACTTGGAAGTCTTTAAATATTCTTTTGTTCTTCATATTCCTGTCCTCTTTTCTTCCATTATATACTATTATTATAGCACTTTATAGTAGCAATTCAAGAAAGAAAAGAAAAAACCAATGTTATATTTTCTGACACAAAAATATAAAAATTTGCCTTTTTTTACTTTTTCTGATATAATGGGAAAATATTCGGAAAAGGAGACTAAAAATGAAGAAAAAATTTCTAGCATTTTTGCTAATTTTATTCCCAATTTTCTCATTAGGTATTGCGAAAGCAGAGACGATTAAGATTGTATCTGATACCGCCTATGCACCTTTTGAGTTTAAAGATTCAGATCAAACTTATAAAGGAATTGATGTTGACATTATCAACAAAGTCGCTGAGATTAAAGGATGGAACATTCAGATGTCTTATCCTGGATTTGACGCAGCGGTCAATGCGGTTCAAGCTGGTCAAGCTGACGCTATCATGGCAGGGATGACAAAGACGAAAGAACGTGAAAAAGTCTTCACCATGTCTGATACTTACTATGATACAAAAGTTGTCATTGCTACTACAAAGGCACACAAGATTAGCAAGTACGACCAATTAACTGGCAAAACCGTTGGTGTTAAAAACGGAACAGCCGCTCAACGTTTCCTAGAAACGATTAAAGATAAATACGGCTTTACTATTAAAACATTTGACACTAGTGATTTGATGAACAACAGCTTGAGTGCTGGTGCCATCGATGCCATGATGGATGACAAACCTGTTATCGAGTATGCCATTAACCAAGGTCAAGACCTCCATATCGAAATGGATGGTGAAGCTGTAGGTAGCTTTGCTTTCGGTGTTAAAAAAGGTAGCAAATACGAGCACCTGGTTACTGAATTTAACCAAGCCTTGGCTGAAATGAAAAAAGATGGTAGTCTTGATAAAATCATCAAGAAATGGACTGCTTCATCATCTTCAGCAGTGCCAACCACAACTACTCTAGCAGGATTAAAAGCCATTCCTGTTAAGGCTAAATACATCATTGCCAGCGATTCTTCTTTTGCACCTTTTGTTTTCCAAAATTCAAGCAACCAATTTACTGGTATTGATATGGAATTGATTAAGGCTATCGCTAAAGACCAAGGTTTTGAAATTGAAATCACCAACCCTGGTTTCGATGCCGCTATTAGTGCTGTTCAAGCTGGACAAGCTGATGGTATCATTGCTGGTATGTCTGTCACTGATGCTCGTAAGGCAACTTTTGACTTCTCAGAATCATACTACACTGCTAATACTATCCTTGGTGTCAAAGAATCAAGCAATATTGCTTCTTATGAAGATCTAAAAGGAAAGACAGTCGGTGTTAAAAACGGAACTGCTTCTCAAACCTTCCTAACTGAAAATCAAAGCAAATACGGCTACAAAATCAAAACCTTCGCTGATGGTTCGTCAATGTATGACAGTTTAAACACTGGTGCCATTGATGCCGTTATGGATGATGAACCTGTTCTCAAATATTCTATCAGCCAAGGACAAAAATTGAAAACACCAATCGCTGGAACTCCAATAGGTGAAACAGCCTTTGCCGTTAAAAAAGGATCAAATCCTGAATTGATTGAAATGTTCAATAACGGACTTGCAAACCTTAAAGCAAACGGAGAATTCCAAAAGATTCTTGACAAATACCTAGCTAGCGAATCTTCAACTGCTTCTACAAGCACTGTTGATGAGACAACTATCTGGGGCTTGCTTCAAAATAACTACAAACAACTCCTTAGCGGTCTTGGTATCACTCTTGCTCTCGCTCTTATCTCATTTGCTATTGCTATTGTTATCGGGATTATCTTCGGTATGTTTAGCGTTAGCCCCTACAAATCTCTTCGTGTGATTTCTGAGATTTTCGTTGACGTTATCCGTGGTATTCCTTTGATGATTCTTGCAGCCTTCATCTTCTGGGGAATTCCAAACTTCATTGAGTCTATCACAGGCCAACAAAGTCCAATTAACGACTTTGTAGCTGGTACCATTGCCCTCTCACTCAATGCGGCTGCTTATATCGCTGAAATCGTTCGTGGTGGTATTCAGGCCGTTCCTGTTGGCCAAATGGAAGCCAGCCGAAGCTTGGGTATCTCTTATGGAAAAACCATGCGTAAGATTATCTTACCACAAGCAACTAAATTGATGTTGCCAAACTTTGTTAACCAATTCGTTATCGCTCTGAAAGATACAACTATCGTATCTGCTATCGGTTTGGTGGAACTCTTCCAAACTGGTAAGATTATCATTGCCCGTAACTACCAAAGTTTCAAGATGTATGCAATCCTTGCTATCTTCTATCTTGTAATTATCACGCTTTTGACTAAACTAGCGAAACGCTTAGAAAAGAGGATTCGTTAATGGCAAAATTAAAAATTGATGTAAATGATTTACACAAAAGCTACGGAAAAAATGAAGTTTTAAAAGGAATTACGACCAAGTTCTATGAAGGAGATGTTGTTTGTATCATCGGTCCTTCGGGTTCTGGTAAGTCAACTTTCCTTCGTAGCCTAAATCTTTTGGAAGAAGTTACTAGCGGTCACATCACTGTGAACGGTTATGACTTAACTGAAAAAACAACCAACGTTGACCACGTCCGTGAAAATATCGGAATGGTGTTCCAACACTTCAATCTCTTCCCACACATGTCTGTTTTGGACAACATCACCTTTGCTCCTATTGAGCACAAGTTGATGACTAAGGAAGAAGCTGAAAAATTGGGAATGGAGTTGCTTGAAAAGGTTGGGCTAGCAGATAAGGCTAAGGCCTGTCCAGATAGCCTGTCAGGTGGTCAAAAACAACGTGTGGCCATCGCTCGTGGACTTGCAATGAATCCAGACATCATGCTCTTTGATGAACCAACTTCAGCCCTTGACCCTGAGATGGTCGGAGACGTACTAAACGTTATGAAGGAATTGGCTGAGCAAGGTATGACCATGATTATCGTAACCCATGAGATGGGATTTGCCCGTCAGGTTGCCAACCGTGTTATCTTTACTGCGGACGGTGAATTCCTTGAAGATGGGACACCTGATCAAATCTTTGACAACCCACAACACCCACGTCTGAAAGATTTCTTGGACAAGGTCTTAAACGTTTAAATGCAAACTGTAAGGATTTCCTTGCAGTTTTTTTCTATCTCGTATTGGAATTTTTGATTTTTCGGAAAATTATGTTAGAATTAAGTTTATGAAATGAGGTTTCCTCATACCTAGCAAGACTAGGAATAAAAATAGAAATTAGGTAGCTAGATGTCATCTAAGGTTATTGTTACAATTTTCGGTGCGAGTGGAGACCTGGCTAAACGCAAGCTCTACCCTTCCCTATTTAGACTATATAAATCCGGCAATCTTTCCAAGCACTTTGCAGTTATTGGAACTGCCCGTCGTCCTTGGAGCAAGGAATATTTTGAATCTGTTGTCGTCGAATCGATCCTTGATTTGGCAGATAGTACCGAACAGGCTCAAGAATTCGCTAGCCACTTCTACTATCAAAGTCATGATGTCAATGATACAGAACACTATATTGCTCTACGTCAATTGCAGGCTGAACTAAATGACAAGTACCAAGCTGAACACAACAAGCTCTTCTTCTTATCTATGGCACCTCAGTTCTTTGGAACCATTGCCAAACACCTCAAGTCTGAAAATATCGTAGATGGAAAAGGTTTTGAACGTTTAATCGTTGAAAAACCATTTGGTACAGATTACACAACTGCAAGCAAGTTGAATGATGAACTCCTAGCAACATTTGACGAAGAACAAATTTTCCGTATCGACCATTATCTTGGTAAGGAAATGATCCAAAGTATCTTTGCAGTCCGCTTTGCAAACCTGATTTTTGAAAACGTTTGGAATAAGGATTTTATCGACAATGTTCAAATTACCTTTGCAGAGCGCTTGGGCGTAGAAGAACGTGGTGGCTACTATGATGAATCTGGTGCCCTCCGTGACATGGTACAGAACCATACACTACAACTGCTTTCTCTCCTTGCCATGGACAAGCCAGTAAGCTTCACAAAAGACGAGATTCGTGCTGAAAAGATTAAGGTCTTTAAAAACCTCTATCATCCAACTGATGAAGAACTCAAAGAACACTTTATCCGTGGGCAATACCGCTCTGGTAAGATTGATGGCATGAAATACATCTCTTATCGTAGCGAGCCAAATGTGAATCCAGAATCTACAACTGAAACCTTTGCATCTGGTGCTTTCTTTGTAGACAGCGATCGATTCCGTGGTGTTCCTTTCTTCTTCCGTACTGGTAAACGTCTGACTGAAAAAGGAACTCATGTCAACATCGTCTTTAAACAAATGGACTCTATCTTTGGAGAACCACTTGCTCCAAACATTTTGACCATCTATATCCAACCAACAGAAGGTTTCTCTCTCAGTCTAAATGGGAAGCAAGTAGGAGAAGAATTTAACTTGGCTCCTAACTCACTGGATTACCGTACAGATGCGACCGCAACTGGTGCTTCTCCAGAACCATACGAGAAATTGATTTATGATGTCCTAAATAATAACTCAACTAACTTTAGCCACTGGGATGAAGTTGGTGCGTCATGGAAATTGATTGATCGTATCGAAGAGCTCTGGGCTGAAAATGGTGCCCCACTCCATGACTATAAAGCTGGAAGCATGGGACCTCAAGCAAGCTTTGACTTACTTGAAAAATTCGGTGCCAAATGGACTTGGCAACCAGATATTGCCTATCGTCAAGATGGTCGTTTAGAATAAAAAAATTTCCTGCAAGTTTGTACCTTGCAGGATTTTTGCTTCTGATTAGATTAAGCCTTCCAAGAGACCCTTCATAAAGTTTTCTGAGTTAAACTCTCCAATATCATCGATTTTTTCACCAAAACCAATCAATTTTACAGGAATATTGAGTTCTTCACGGATGGCTAGAACAACACCTCCTCGAGCAGTTCCATCAATTTTAGTCAAGACAATTCCAGTTAATGGCGTGATTTTTGAAAATTCTTTGGCCTGTACAAGAGCGTTTTGACCTGTTGATGCATCCAGAGCCAAGAAGGTTTCATGGGGGGCCTCTGGCACAACACGTTTGATAATACGACCAATCTTCTCCAACTCAGCCATGAGGTTGTCCTTGTTTTGCAGACGACCAGCGGTATCAATCATAAGAATATCGATACCTTCAGCCACAGCACGTTCCATACCGTCAAAGACTACACTGGCTGGGTCCGCTTTTTCAGGTCCAGTCACTACTGGAACATCTACACGACGGCCCCATTCAGCTAACTGGGCTACTGCCCCTGCACGGAAGGTATCTGCCGCAACCAACATGACCTTCTTACCAGCTTGTTTGTAGCGGTGGGCTAGTTTTCCGATAGAAGTTGTTTTCCCGACACCATTCACACCAACAAAGAGCATGACTGTCAATCCATCTTGGAAGTGGATACTTTCATCATAGTTTCCATCCTTTTCATAAAGCTCAACCAATTTCTCAATGATGACACGACGAAGTGCATCAGGTTTCTTGGCGTTTTCAAGCTTGGCTTCGTAGCGTAACTCCTCTGTTAAATTAGAAGCCACCTGGACACCAACATCACTCATGATCAGCAGTTCTTCCAGTTCCTCGAAAAATTCTTCGTCAACAGAACGGAAATTGGCAAAGAAGGCATTCAAGCGGGCACCGAAACCTGTACGTGTTTTCTTAAGACTACGGTCATATTTTTCCTGAACAGTTTCTTCTGCTTGAGGAGCTTCTGGTTCAAGCACTTCAGAACTATTTTCTTCTACAGTCTCTAGGAGCTCAGAATTCTCTTCCTCTGTGACTTCTTGTGAGTTTGGAAATTCTTCTATTTCTTCTTGAGAAACCTCTGCAACTGGCTCTGAATCATAATTTTCTTCAACAGTTTTTTGGATTTCCTGTTCTTGGAGCAAAGCTTGTTCAATAATTTCAACCTCTGCTTCTTCTTGAGGAACTTCCTCAGCTTCTGTTAAGGCAGGCTCATTATCTTCAGACAAATCAAGATTTTCCAGAGCTTCTTTTACAACTTCTTCGATTTTAGGTTCTTCTTTTTTTCCGAATAGACGGTCAAATAATCCCATATCTTAGTTCTCCTTTAGCACATATTCTTCGATAGCCCAGGCGACAGCCTCTTCATCATTGATCATTGGCGTCACTACATTTGCGACTGCCTTGACTTCAGGAACAGCGTTTTGCATGGCAACACCGAGCCCTGCCCATTCAATCATAGAAAGGTCATTTGCCTCGTCACCACATGCCATGACTTGGCTTTGGTCGATTCCAAGATGGCTGATTAGTTTTGCCAAACCTGTTGCTTTATGAACATTTTTTGGTGACCACTCTAGCAACATTTCACGTGATTTAAAGATTTCATATTGGTCAAACAATTCTGGAGAAATCTTCTGAATGGCTGTATCCAAGGGTTCTTGAGCAAAGGCAGTCACACATTTATTATAAGTCATTTGACTAGATAAGTCTGCAAAGTCCACTGGAACAAAAGTCAAAGCTGGATTGAATTTGGCATAAAGACTTTCTTGGTCGGATTGGATTTGATAAACAGTTCCTTCTGAGATAGCATCAAGAGGCAGTGATAATTTCTCTGTTTCCTCATACAAGCGTGCCACATCATCATATGAAAAGACTGTCTTATCAAGGATTTCACCTGTATTTTTCTGAACCAAACCACCATTAAAAGTAATGGTATACTCATCTTCATGGCCGTCAGTCCCTAGCTCATGGAGAAAGAAGTCCATGGCTTTTAAGGGACGACCAGTTGTCAATACGACCTTGATACCACGATCACGCGCAGCTTTCAAGGTTGCTTTGGTACGATCCGTCAGCCTTTTATCAGTGGTCAGCAAGGTCCCATCTAAGTCCAATGCAATCAATTTTATATCTGCCATTATAAGCCCTCCATATAAGCTATAACCGACTGGTCCTTATGGTGACCAATCACAGTTTCTGCTAATTCTAAAATCTCTGGTCGTGCATTTTCAGGAGCTACAGGATGTCCCACAACCTGCATCATATGCAAGTCATTTAGATTGTCTCCAAAAGCCATAACCTGATCCATTGTGATACCAAGTTTTTTAGCTAATTCAACAATGGCCACACCCTTATCGACATAGTCCAGAACAATATCAATAGATTCAAAGCCAGTTGTCATAGCCTTGACACCAGAAACATGTTCATTGACCCAAGCTTCACCAGCTTCTAGCGTTTCTTCTGTGAAGTTGGTTGTAAATTTGAAAATGTCATCTGTGATAGCTTCCAAACTCGCTACTTTTTGAATATTTTCATTATAGTGCTGACTCACTTTTAAATAGGTCTCATCAACCGTATCTAGCACATAAGAGCCTTTTTTCCCCGTCAAGAGCAGTTTATTGACATCTACATAAGGTGACGTTTTCAGCTTTTCAAAAGTTGCCAGATAAAAGTCACGAGACATGGTCGCTTCATACAAGTCCTGACCTTGATACTCTACTAAACTGCCATTTTCCGCGATGAAAATAATGTCATCACGAACATCAGCAAATAATTTTTCTAAGGATAGAAATCCGCGCCCCGAAGCCACCGCAAAGTAAATCCCTTTTTCCTTGTAGGAAACCAAGAGAGACTTGAGGCGGTCCATATCAAAGCGTCCTTTCTCATCTAGGAAGGTTCCGTCCATATCCGTTGCTACTAGTTTAATTGTCATCCTTCAATACTTTCTAAATCTTTTAACTTAACCGAAACAATTTTTGAGACACCTGATTCTTGCATAGTCACTCCATAGATAGAATCAGCCGCTGCCATGGTTCCCTTACGGTGGGTTACGACGATAAACTGGCTATCCTTGTCAAATCGATTGAGGTAATCTCCAAAGCGTTTAACATTAGCTTCGTCCAGCGCAGCTTCCACCTCATCCAAGATAACAAATGGAATGGTCTTGACACGGATAATGGAGAAGAGCAAGGCAAGAGCTGATAAGGCTTTTTCCCCACCACTCATGAGATTAAGCGACTGGATTTTCTTACCTGGAGGTTGAACAGAAATCTCCACACCAGCTGTTAAAAGGTCGCCCTCAGTCAAAATCAGGTCCGCCTGACCTCCACCAAACATCTGTTTGAAGGTCACTTTAAAGGACTCACGAATAGCTTCAAAGGTGGTTTTAAAGCGTTCCTTGACCTCATCATTCATCTCTGTAATGGTCTCAAGGAGCAGGTTTTTCGCTGACAAAATGTCATCTCGCTGGCTATTGAGGAAATCCAGACGGCTGTGAACTTCTTCGTACTGTTCAATAGCATCCAAATTGACAGGACCCAGTGAACGAATAGCCTTCTCCAAATCCTTAACTTCTTGCTCTGCCAGATTGAGATTTTCCAACTCATGAGACTTTTCTAAAGCTTCAGTATAACTAATCTGGTACTGGTCTGTTAATTGACTTTGTAAATGACGCAAGCGCTCGCTGACCTTTTCTTTCTTGGCTTCAGCACGCGTTTGCTTGCGAATCCACTCCTCATTCTGCTGGCGAGCCTGATCCAAATGACTTGCAATATCATCTAGTTGACCTTCAATATCATCCAACTCAAACTGCTTGCGAATCAAACCTTGTTGGAGGTTTGTTTTCTGCATTTTGGCTTCTTCCACCTGTTGACTGAGCAAATCCATATCAACTTTCTCAAGATTGTCAACCTTTTCTTGAAGAAGGCGCTGGATTTCCTCTTGTTCGATATTCAGATTATCCAATTCCTTGCCTAAACGTTCAATATCCGCAACTTCATAACGTTTTTGTCCTTGCAGTTCTGTCTTAAGCAAGCGAGCTTGCGCTAGCTCTTCCTGCAAGTTTTGATAGCGTTCTTGAATGGCATTTTTGTTAGACTTAATCTCTTCAATCTCAGCTTCCAGATTTTGCTTGTCACTGGCGATAGTAGCAAGGCGCTCTTGGCACTTTTCCTGATCTGCTTGCCAATCTCCTTCAGTAAGACGATTTAATTCCTCTTCTTGAAGTTTCCAAAGAGTTTCTAGCTCTTCAACTTGCTGACTGGTCTGCTGATAAGCGAGGGACAAGCCTTGCTCCTGAATACGAGCCTGCTCACCCTGAGATTTGATGGCTTCTAATGATTCGGTCAATCTAGCCATCTCATCTTGCAAGGACTTCAAACTCGCCTCTTCTGAACGCAGACTTGCTTCTTCTTCAGCAATTTCTTTTTGTAATTGCTCCAGTTCTGGCTTGATGAAAATGCTGTTATTCTGGCGATTAGCTCCACCTGCATAGGAACCACCTGTGCGCAACTCTGTCCCATCAAGGGTTACCATACGAACTTGATAACGAATCTGGCGCGCTGCTGCACGCGCATGTTCTACGGTATCAAAAATAGCTGTTGTAGCTAGCAAATTCTTGAAAATTGCTTCCAGTCTAGTATCGAATGTCACCAACTCATCTGCCATGCCCAGAAATCCCGCACTTACAGCGATAGCATCTTGATTCTGACTAGAAATCGTACGCGCCTTGATCGTTGTCAAAGGAAGGAAGGTTGCGCGACCATATCTGTTTCGTTTGAGAAAATCAATAGCTTTGGTTGCCGACTCTTCATCTTCTACGATGATATGCTGGCTACTCGCCCCTAAGGCAATCTCCAGGGCAGTTTGATAATGCACATCAAAGGTCAGGTGCTCACTAACAGCACCAATAATTCCACCAAGGCGGGCTTTTTCTTGGAGAACACTCTTAACACCTGCATAAAAGTTACTGTGATTTCTAAGGATATTTTCCAAACTTTGAGCTCTGGCCTGCTTGTTTTTAAGACTGTCCAGACGGTCAAATAGTTGACTTTGTTGAGCTTGATAGGAAGCTTTCTGCTCCTCTTGCTCCTTGGCAATAGCTTGGTAGTCGGCCAATAATTTCTGAACCTGCTCCTTGGCAGTTTCAAGTTCTTCTTTTTGCTGACTAGCCTTCTCTTTAGCTGTAGCCAGCTGTTCTTTCAGCTTTTCTAGTTGATCTGCTTGTTTTTGAGAAAGCTGACGACTATTTTCCAACTCATTCTCAATACGAGTCAGTTGGTTTGAGACATCCGCTTCTTCTTGTAAAAGGGCTACAAAGCGTTCACGTAGAAGCTCAATCATTTGATCAGGATCATCTGAAAAAGCCAGCAATTCAGCTTCTAAACGATTGAGTTTTTGATTATTTTGGACTAGATTTTCCTCTAACAGAGTTAATGAGCTTTCCTTATCAGATTTTTCTTGGCTGAGTAAATTTCTCTTATCCTCCAAAGCAGCCAAACGGGCTTGTGCTTCCTGTTGATTTAGAGCTACTTGCTCAGATTCTAGTTTCGATAGGGCTAATTTTCTCTCTAAATCACTAATCAGACTGGTCAAGTCCATCAAACTGCCTTGGTCTTTGGCCATTTCAGCCTGTAAATCTTGGCGTTGCTTTTTAAGAGTTTGATTTTCTTCTTCTAATTTTTCACGCTTTTGGTAATAACTAGTCAAGAGTTCCTGAACCTGAGCCAACTCTTCTTCTGTCGAGTCTAGTTCAGCCTTATTTTCCTTGATTTGAGCAACTAAAACATCCAAGTAAATAATCTTGCGTTGACCTTCCAAATCTAAAAACTTACGAGCATTTTCAGCTTGCTTCTCAAGAGGCTTGATTTGATTATCCAACTCGTAGATAATGTCTTCAAGGCGGTCTAAATTATCCTGAGTTTGCTGCAGTTTACTCTCAGTTTCTTTGCGACGAGTCTTGTATTTCAAAACCCCTGCAGCTTCTTCAAAAATAGCTCGGCGTTCCTCAGGCTTAGAATTAAAAATCTCCTCAACCTTCCCTTGGGAAATGATGGAGAAGGAATCTCGTCCCAAACCTGTATCCAAGAAAAGGTCATGAATATCACGCAGACGGACTTTCTTGCCGTCAATCTTGTATTCGCTATCTCCACTACGATAGATATGGCGTTCTACCCTGATTTCTTGACCTGCATCCTTGATAAATCCGTCATGATTATCCAGAGTCACAACTACAGAAGCATAATTGAGCGGTTTGCGACTTTCTGTTCCAGCAAAGATAACATCCGGCATCTTGCCACCACGGAGACTCTTGACACTAGACTCCCCCAAAGCCCAACGCAGACTTTCTGTAATATTCGACTTTCCAGATCCATTTGGTCCAACAACTGCCGTCACACCTTGGTCAAAGACGACCTTGGTCTTATCAGCAAAAGACTTGAATCCCTGAATTTCGATTTCCTTTAAATACATGAATCCAGCCCTTTCTCAACGGCATTTTTGGCAGCTTCCTGCTCTGCTAGTTTCTTAGAACGACCTTGACCTTGACCAATGCTCTTGCCTTCAACAAGAACTTCTACATCAAAAACCTTATCGTGGGCAGGACCCGTTTCAGAAATCACCTGATAACGAATAGCCACATCCCCATTGACCTGAAGTAACTCTTGGAGATGGGTTTTGTAGTCTGTAATCATCTCAAACTCTCCTGCTTCAACCTTAGGAATCATGACTTGATAGATAAATTCCTTAACCTTGGCCACATCCTTGTCCAAAAGAAGGGCACCAAGAAAGGCTTCAAAGGCATCACCAAGGATGGTGTCACGATTGCGACCACCAGATTTTTCTTCTCCTTTACCAAGTTTTATAAACTGATCAAACTGGCAATCACGCGCAAAACCAGCCAAACTTTCCTCGCGAACAATCATGGCACGGAGTTTAGACAAATCACCCTCAGGCTTTTTAGGATATTTTTTATACAGATATTCTGAAATCAATAACTGTAGAACAGCGTCTCCTAAAAATTCCAAGCGCTCATTGTGTGAAATTTTTAAGAGGCGATGCTCATTGGCATAACTCGTATGAGTAAAGGCAGTTTCCAGTAACTTTTTGTCTGCAAATTCGATTGCAAAATGGTTCTTTAGTACAGTTTGTAATTCTTTCATACCAACCTCTTTCTAACTGATAACAGTCCTTTTTATTATATCAAAAAAAGCCCCCTGAGTCACTCTAAAACGGGACTGGAAAGCATTTGGGTATTCTTTAAAATAAGATTTTCAGTTTTTGGGTTAAACTTGGGGCAGAATAAAGAAAAAAAGCCCTACTAAAGGCTTTTTTAGGATGTTTACATCCACCCTGAGGGAATCGAACCCCCATCTCAAGAACCGGAATCTTATGTGATATCCATTACACTAAGGGTGGAAACTTGTTTTATTATAACAGAAATTTGCTCTAATAACAAGTTTTTTTCTAGACGGATAGCCCGTCTTAGTGGGAAGCATCCCCATTCCAGATTGAGTTTTTCACGATAACATAATCAACGTGTTTAAGGTCAGCAACCTGACGTCCACCTGCATAAGAAATAGCACTTTGAAGGTCTTGTTCCATCTCAGTTAAAGTGTCTTGCAGATGACCTTTAGCAGGAAGCAAGATGCGTTTCCCCTCCACATTTTTGTAAGCACCTTTTTGATATTGTGAAGCTGAACCGTAGTACTCTTTGAATTGTTCACCATCGACTTCAATCGTTTTCCCTGGACTTTCGATGTGTCCTGCAAAGAGGGAACCAATCATAACCATGCTGGCACCGAATCGGATAGACTTGGCAATATCACCGTGAGTACGAATTCCTCCATCAGCGATAATCGGTTTACGCGCAGCCTTAGCACACCAGCGTAGAGCAGCCAACTGCCAACCACCTGTACCAAAACCAGTCTTGACCTTGGTGATACAAACCTTACCAGGTCCAATTCCGACCTTAGTAGCATCCGCACCAGCATTTTCCAATTCACGCACAGCTTCTGGTGTTCCCACATTTCCAGCAATGACAAAGGTATCTGGCAATTCTTTCTTGATGTGTTGAATCATAGAAATCACGCTATCCGCATGACCATGAGCAATATCAATCGTGATGTACTCAGGAGCATCAGCCTTGAGCTGGCTAACAAAATCATACTCATAATCCTTAACACCAACAGAGATAGAAGCAATAAGCCCTTGATCGTGCATACGCTTAATAAAAGGAATGCGTCCTGCCTCATCAAAACGGTGCATAATGTAGAAGTAACCACCTTTAGCCAGTTGCTCTGCTACATTTTCATCCAAAATTGTCTGCATATTCGCTGGCACAACAGGTAGTTTAAAGGTGTAATTTCCTAGAGTGACACTTGTATCCGCTTCTGCACGGCTTTTAATCACACATTTATTTGGAATCAATTGAATATCTTCGTAATCAAAAATTGGAAATTCATTTAACATATTGATGTCTCGTTTCTTTTATAATGACCTACCTATGCTCTCGCATCTCTACGTCTTTTCCGACGTTTCCTTAATTCATTATAAATCAAAGTACAGTTTTTGTCAAATAATTTTATAAATTAAAATATAAAGTTCGGATTTTAATTGTATTAAAAAATAAAAGAAAGAGGAGAGATTATTTTCTCCCCAGTTCTTTAGTAATATTCCTTTTAAAAATTTCTTCTGAGTTTTCCATCATTTCACAAAATTCACTATAAGATGAAGACTTCTGAGGAATTTGGATAGACCATTTCTTCAACAAAGCTCCGTACCCTGCTAGCTTTCCTATCTCATTATCAACCGCCTTTTTCTCACTCGGGAAAATAAGACCAGCCTTCTCAGCTTTTAAAATATAAGAATAGGAAATCAGCTGGAACAAGTCCTCACGATTTATTTCTTTTTCAGCCTTTTCAAGCTTTTTATATTTAGCATCTAATACTATTTTAAGCTCTTCTTGATAAAAATCTGGATATACTTTTCTTTCTTGACTAGAAAATACTGAAATTCCGTCCATCTTATCTTTATTTCGTGGATGGATGAAATCTTTTGGCAACAAAGTATGAACATACTCTTCCCAAAGCCAGGCAACATCAAAAAGAATACCATGAATTTTTTGATCTTGATATCCTAAGCCGTGCTTTTCTTGGTTTAGGATCATCAGACAAAGTTCTTGTAACTTTCTGTACTCGTGAAAGTATGCATGACGTATAGGTTTAGATTGATTTCCCCGAATAATCTTAGCACGATCAGCTAGTTTATAAGAAGGCGTTACATGCACAATTTCAGCTACGTTTTCACGACTAGTTGAGAGATTATCTAGTACCCCTTGACCAATGCTTTTCTGGTTCTTAATGTATTCAATAGTGTGACGGACCAACTGCATTAGGGGATTATCATAGGTGAACTCTCTCGTTGTGTAGGCAATATTTCCCGTGAAAGGAAGGTTTTTCTTGAGATGCTTTCTTACATCAATCACTCCCTTAACATGACTGTCGTTATGAGAAAATCGATGGTATTCCTTATAAAGACCTTTTCGAATAGCAGCTTGTAGATACTTGGGGAAGAGATACATCAAAAGTTGATAGAGCTTATCTTCACGTGACAAAGCTACATCTAAACTAGTGAGATTGATATGAAGAACCTTTTGTAAAAGATAATGCAAAAAATGGTCATTACTCTCATTAGAAAAGCGAGAGGAAATCGTTAATCTTTCCTGACCACACCCCAGAAAACCAATCACATTTCCAGTCTTGATTTCCTGATTGACCGTTTCCAAAATCTTTTGTTTCTTATCCAAATCTGGAGAATATTGTAGGTCATTTGGGAAAACAAAGATACTGT
>NZ_JVRR01000127.1 GCF_001070715.1 Streptococcus pseudopneumoniae | reverse complement strand
TTTGAGCAGCCTGCGGCTAGCTTCCTAGTTTGCTCTTTGATTTTCATTGACTATAAAATGGTTTTAATTCTTTTTTTCAAATCTGGCACCACTTCTGACTCAAACCAAGGATTTTTGGCCATCCAGATTTGATTTCGCGGTGAGGGGTGAACTAAAGGAAAATACTCTGGCAAGTAGTTCTGATAGTGTTTTACCCGTTCTGTCACCTTGCCACTGATTTTTTCCTGTAAATAGTAGGCTTGGGCATACTGGCCAATCAAGAGGGTCAACTGAATATCGGGTAATTCTTGCAAGAGTTGCGGATGCCATTTTTCAGCAAAACCTGCTCGAGGCGGCAGGTCGCCCGACTTTCCATGCCCTGGAAAGTAGAAATCCATAGGCAAAACAGCAAAATATCCTGAATTATAAAAGGTATCTTCATCCACACCTAGCCAGTCTCTCAGGCGGTCACCACTCTTATCTTTCCAGTAAAGGCCTGCTTCTTGGGTTTTAAGACCAGGCGCTTGACCGATGATATTGATGCGAGCAGTCTTTGGCGCTGCAAAGAGAGGTTCAATGCCACGCTCTGTATAGCTGACATTCTGCGGATCCGCCATAATAGCCTGCTTGATTCTTTCGATTTGAGACATCTACTTTCCCTCCAAAAAGAAGTCTAAGCATAAGATCTCAGACTTCTATCGTTTTATTTGATCAATTCGTAAATAGCTTCGGCATAAATTGCTGCTGCTCGGAAGAGATCATCCAAGGCGATAAATTCATTAGCTTGGTGCATGGTGTCAATTGAGTCTGGGAACATAGCACCGTAGGCAACACCACGCTCAAGCAAACGACCAAAGGTACCACCACCGATGACTTGCTCGTGACCTTTAAGACCAGTTTGTTTTTCATAGACATTCAACAAGGTTTGCACAAGTGGATCTTCCATTGGCACATAGTGAGGGGTATGACCGTGCTCAGAAAGGCTAACAGAAGCAACTGGCAAGTTTTCAAGGATTGACTTGATTTGCTCTGGACTTGTTCCTTTTGGATAGCGGATATTAAGGGCAATGGTATTATCAGCACTTGTTTCATCAAAGCGGAAGACACCGGCATTCATAGAAAGGGCACCCATCTTTTCATCCACATGGGCAATCTTAAGATTTTCCCCCTCATGGTCGTTCAAGAGAATTTTTCCAGCGATGTCAAGGTAGTCTTTTGCTGGACCAGCAAAGTCAAACTGGCTGAGGAAGAGGGCTAGGTAAGTCGCACCATTGACACCTGAAGCTGGCATAGCACCGTGGGCTGATTTACCAATGATAGTCACCTTGTATTGACCTGCTTCTTCTTGGATTTCTCCTCTGAGTTGGTGTTCTGCAACGAAGGCATCTAGTTTAGCCTGCAAGTCAGCTAGGTCACCTGAAACGACTGCTGTTGCTGATTCAGGCACCATATTTTCACGCAAACCACCTGTAAAACTGTGAAGACGGGCAACGCCTGTATTTTCACCTGCAAAATGGAGGTATTCAGTAATGTTTCCTTTTTCACCGTTGATGATAGGGAACTCAGCATCTGGAGAGAAACCAAAGTCTGGTTTGGCAAGTCCTACATGCTCGAAGTAGTAGTCCATGTCTGCCCAGCCTGATTCTTCATCTGTTCCGACGATGAAGCGGACTTTCTTAGAAGTTGGAAGGCCCAATTCTTTGATGATTTTCAAACCATAGTAACAAGCAGTTGTAGGTCCCTTGTCATCAGAAGCACCACGCGCATAGAGGCGACCATCTTTGATAGTTGGTGTGTATGGATCTGTGTCCCAACCGCTACCAGCAGGCACCACGTCCATGTGGGCAAAGATTCCGAGAACTTCTTCCCCTTCACCAAACTCAAAATGTCCTGCATAGTTATCAACATTTTTAGTTGGATAACCATCACGGTCTGCAATTTCAAGGAATTTTTCCAAGGCTTTTACCGGACCAGGCCCAAATGGATGCTGGGCATCAGCCTTGCTATCATCACGTTCAGAGTTGATTTCCAAAAGGCTAAACAAGTCAGCCAAGAGGTCTTCTTTGCGTTTTTCTACTTCTGCTGTAAAATCAATTGCTGTCATATTATCTTCCTTCTATCTTTTCTCGATGATTTCATCTACTGGTAAGCGGTAGCTTGGTTCCAATTTCTCGTCCGTGTAACCCACTGTAATCAAGAGTTCTGGACGGAAACGGTCTTCGATTTCCAAAACTTCATTGACTTTTGACTTGTCAAAACCAAGGATCAGATTTGAGCCAATTCCTTGGTCTGTAAGAGCGAGAACCAAGTTCATAGCAACCAAACCTGCATTGAGGGCTAGGTAGTCACTGACCTGCTGTTCATTGTAGCGTGCAAATTCAGCTGGCAAATTTTTCATGAAGTATTGTAGTTGTTCTTCTGAGAAGTTCTTTGCTCCACCGACACGGGCAATCTTGCGGGCTCGTTTGGCCAGATCTGTATCTGTAAATAAGGCAATAGTTACAGGCGCTGATAATACCTGCTCAAAGTTGGAACCATAAGCCAATTTTGCCAGTTCAGCATTTTTCTCCCGAACCACTACAAATTTCCAAGGCTGACTGTTGTGAGCACTTGGAGCCAAGGTTGCAATTTCGATAGCCGTACGCACATCTTTTGGATCAACTGGCTTATCAGTGAAATGCTTAGTCGCATGACGTTTTTTATTTAATTCAAGAAATTTCATAATCGATTTCCTTTTCTAATTCTACTGCTTCCATTCTACCATATTTTGAAAGAGCTTGCAGAGATTTTTCATAGAAAGAAATTGGAACAAGGATAAGCAACCGAACGAAGCACATCATTCAAATCAGGGACCCCCTCATCCAGTTCCTACTATTTTTCAAAGGCTTATAGAAACTAGTCTACCTTATATTCTGACTTTATAGCCTCCAAAAAATTCTTCACATCCTCTACATACCCATGCTTTTCTATTAAGCTGGCTAAGAGTTCCAGATTGTGCCCCTGATAGTTGTCTTCTCTTCGTAGCTCTTCATACATTTCGATAAAAGGAAGCCCCTTGGACTTGGCCAGTTCTAACTCCGCTTCGTAGTCATAAGCGACTTTACGAAATAGGATATTTACCAATTCCCCATCTTCAACTTCTATCACGGCATACTGGGCACGGTGATTTTTTAACGCCTCCCAATTAAAATAGGGCATGCCAATCGACCCTGGATTGATGATTTGTTGCCCTTGACTGCCATAACGAAGCAACTGCTTGTGAACATGACCATAGACTGCCACGTCAACTTCATCATCTAGGAGTTGGTCAAATTTCTCTGTATCATTCTCAACTAGCAAGTCACCACCATAGTTCTTATTTGGCAAATTATGAGAGATAGAAAAGCGCAATCCGTCAATTTCTTTCTTTTCCAGCAAAGGCAAGCTTCGTAGCCAGACAATCGTTGCAGGATCCATTCGCTCCATCAAAAACTGGGTCATGCGCATTGACTGGATTTCTTTCGGATGTTCCAAACCATATTCGCCATCCAAGGCCTCAAGGACACGATCATCCCAATTTCCTCGAACACTGGCTGTGATAGGAAGGTCCTTTAGCAGGGCGACTAAGTCATTTGCGCCTGGACCAGGAAGAAAAATATCTCCCAGAAGCCAGTATTCACTGACCCCTTGATTTTTAGCATCTGCAATCACTGCTTCTAAAGCCGTCGCATTTCCATGAATATCTGATAAAATTGCGATTTTATGTTTCATTGTGGTTTCCTTCCATTTGGTAATCTACTCTTTCTTCTGCCACTTGAGGCAAGGTTTCTGTTTCATGCGGGTTCAACTTGTTTTGCACAGCCTCTGCGACAAGTCTCGGCACTCCAACTTCGACAATCTCATCCACACTGGCTTCCTTGATTTTTGTCAGAGACTTGAAATGCTTCATAAGATTCTGCTTGCGTTTAGGTCCCAGACCGTCAATTCCATCCAGTTGTGATGAAAAGGAATTTTTGGAGCGCAGTTGGCGGTGGAAAGTAATGGCAAAGCGGTGCACCTCATCTTGAATGCGTTGGAGGAGGAAAAATTCCTGAGAATTGCGAGACAACTCCACCACCTCAAGCGGATCTCCAAAGAGCAATTCATGGGTTTGGTGCTTATCATTCTTTTGCAGCCCAGCAATTGGAATATCCAAGCCTAGTTCCTCTTGGATGACTTGCTTGGCAATATTGACTTGACCTTGTCCACCATCAATCACAATCAAATCTGGCGGAGTCAAAGCCTCACGTTGAACTCGGCCATAGCGTCTGCGAATAACCTCACGCATACTAGCATAGTCGTCTGGCCCAACGACAGTCTTGATTTTATACTTACGATAATCCTTCTTACTTGGTTTGCCGTTGACAAAGACCACCATGGCAGAAACAGGGCTAGTTCCCATGATATTGGAGTTATCGAAGGACTCGATGCGAACTGGAGTCGGAATTTGGAGCAAACGACCTAGATTTTCAATAGCTCCTTGGGTCTTTTCGACAGATTTCTCTAGCAGATTAAATTTCTGCTCTAGGCTGACTCGAGCATTCTTTATAGCCAAATTGACCAGTTGCTTTTTCTCGCCACGTTGGGGTTTGAGTACCTTGGTATCCACCAAGGCCTTGACTGCTTCTTGGTCAATATCCTGAGGAATCAATACTTCATTGGGAATCAGGTGAGATTTTTCTTGATAAAATTGTCCCACATAGGTCAAGAAGTCCTCATCCGGATCATTGTAGTAGGGGAAGAAGTTAACATCTCGTTCGATGAGCTTGCCCTGGCGAACAAAGAAAACCTGAACACACATCCAACCCTTGTCTACATAGTAGCCAAAGACATCTCGATTTTGGAGATCCTTAGCCATAACCCGTTGCTTGGTTCGAAGCGTTCCAATAGCCTGAATCAGGTCACGGTATTCCGCTGCACGTTCAAATTCCATAGTCTGGGCTGCCGTTGCCATCTTGCCCTTGAGATCATCAATGATTTTGTCATCCTGCCCTTTCAGAAAATCAGAGACCTCCTGGGCCATGGACTTGAAATAAGCCTCATCCTTCTTACAGATGGTATGGGCCATACATTGACCGATATGGTAGTAAAAGCAGACCTTAGAGGGTGGATTGGTACACTTGCGAAAAGGGAAAATTCGATCCAGCAACCGCTTGATTTCATTGGCTGCCCCCACATCTGGATAAGGTCCAAAGTAGAGACCGCCGTCCTTTTTGACCTGACGGGTAATAATCAAACGAGGATAGCGTTCATTGGTAATCTTGATGAAAGGATAGGACTTATCATCCTTGAGCATGATATTGTACTTGGGCTTGTTTTCCTTAATCAGGTTGATTTCTAGGAGAAGTGCCTCAATATTAGACTCCGTAACGATAAATTCAAAATCCACAATCTCAGACACCAAAGCCTCTGTTTTGGTATCATGACTTCCACGGAAATAGGACCGCACGCGGTTACGCAGATTTTTTGCCTTTCCTACATAGATAATGGTGCCGTTTTTATCCTTGTGAATGTAGCAACCAGGGCTGGTCGGCAAGAGCTCTAGTTTTGATTTAATCAAGTTGTTCATAATTCCATTATAGCAAAAAAGTAGGGAAAGATAGTCCCCTACTCATTGGTCTCATATAATTTTCGAAGTCTTTCAACATCCTCTTCCTGAATACCATAAAAGGAACCTGCAGGTTGCATCACAGACTTCTCATCTGTATGGTCCAAGCCAATCGCATGCCCCAACTCATGTTCTGCCGTATGGACAATGCGCTCATATGAATAGCCATAGTTAGGATTGGACAGATAATAGTGATTCAACCGCACCGTTACGGATAAGAATTGCCCTGTTAAGAGATTGGTCTGACTTTCCGCCTCTCCTGCCACAGGAGTGTTTCCATCGTTCATCTCCGTAGCCGTAATATCTGCCTTGCTGGCCTCAGTCACGAGTTCAAAATTAAAAGCACCAGTTTGATTCCAATTCTGGATTGCTTCTAAATAAGCTTCTTGAAAGCGTGAATCCATCTGGGGATCCAAGTAAATACGAGCAGAAGCCTGCGGCCACCTTCCTTCAGAATGTTGATGGCTATCTGTCTGGTTCAACTTAGGCAGTTGCCCTGTTTTTTCCCATTGGTCGATACTTTGTTGACCAATCTTGACTGACCGTTCTGCTTGCTTCAGCGCACCTTGAAAATCACCGTTCAGATACCAGAGAAAACCAAAAGCAAGAGCGCATAAGAAAACAACTATCCAAACCAGGCGCCAAAACAAACGCCACACAAAAGAAAAGAAAGCCCCTATCAAACGAAAAAGCCAGCGCATATCCTTCCACCTTTCTAGCAAATAAAGACTATTTTACTAAAACAAGCTGAAAGAAAACTAAATACTAGCTTTTTCATCTTAACGTCCTAATATTTTTTTGAATAACTGGATAGTTTTGTATTTTAAAGGCGATGGATGATAACGGAAAGTTCCTGCTTTACGTACAATATAGCCATTAAAATTTTGTTTAAAACGCAAAACACCATCACTTCCATCAAAAATCCCTTGAATCCCTAGGAAGTTATATTTAGGTATTCCACGTTTTATGCTTTCCAACATAATATATTTTTGAAGCAGTGCAGGGGCATAGAACTTATTAAACTCAGTGTAGGAACCACTAAAGAGGTAAGTCGTTTCCTGAGGCATATAAACAAATAAACTCCCGGCTAAAACAATATCTTCTTCTCCATATTTTTCAATCAAGTCTCGCGCTTCTGCTTTTCGAACTTCAAACGTTTCAAATTGACTAGAATATTCTCTCAGTTGATTTTGTTTTTTCTCAGAATGAGGATTTTTACTCAAATCAAGTCGCAACTTATCCAAGATTTCTTCTAGTTTACTTTGTTCACCTTGCAATTTGCTCATATAGTCCGAAAAATTTAAGCTTGCTATGAGAAACTCCGCTTGTTCTCCAAAAGCATCATAAAAATGCTCATAGTATTCTAAACTTTTATCACTATATTCTCTACGTTCAGAGGTTTCTTTTGTGATGTTCTTAAAAATTGATAACTCTTCACGTTTTAACTTTTTCAACCGAATGCCAAAGGTTTCAGCCTTTTTCACCAAGGGTTTCCCTTTTTTGCTAAAACTTTTAAGCAAGTTCTTTTCAGTTAATTCTGTCAAATCCTTATAATATAACCAATCCGGCTCTCCACCTGGATAACCCGTTGTCAATCCATCAAATTGATAACCTAAATCAGTCAAACCTTGAATCATACTTTTTTTCTCAGCATCTATTGAATTACCTTGGCTATCAAAAGTTTGATAAGTTTCATAAGGTTTTACAAGCAACTCTAATACACCATTTTGCTTGGCATATTCTTTTAACTCCGCATAAAAAACTGGAAGAGCATCTTGTTGGGTATAAATCGGCCCCGAATTGATCTCCATATGCAGACCACCCAGCATGGGCAAGCTATAAACCAGAGCTGCAACTTGAATCTCTCCTTCTTGTTTCAAAGCAAGATAAACAATTCGAGCCCCTCTTTTTTCTAGCAAATCCCCCATCTGGACAGATTGCATAAAGGAACGAGAAGAAACCTGATCAGAATAAGCCTGAAACTCTTCTTTCGTGAGTGTAATTAGTGCCATATACTTACTTTCTATGTTTTTTTCTTAATGTTTTACGGAGTTGATAAAAACAGGTAGCTAAATGGTACAAAAAATTTACTGGTAGAGTGAATTCTCCAATGTATTCTTGGACAACAGGACTAAAGTTCGATTTAAAATCACTTAATCCATCATCTAAGGTACCTTCAATCCCCCCCATATTAGCCCATATTTTACCATCGTTAAAAGCATCATCAAACACTTTTGGATAAAGAATATATTGAGGGTAGAATTTTTTAAACCTATCATCCATTCCAGCATAAAGCATTTCAAGTGTCTCACCGAACGAAACAGAGAGAACACCTGCTATAACTATTTCTTCTGGATATTGTTGAACAAGTTCTTGAAATTCTATGATGTATTTTTCAATAGATTTTGCCTGTTGTTGTAATTTAGTCAGACGTTTCTTTTGATATTCATCTGTTTCAGACAAATCTTTTTTTATCTGTTGCAACTGTTCCCTATACTCCATTAGATGTTCTGGAACATTAATCTTTGCTAAATGTAAATACGCATCTTCTCCATAGATTTCCATTAACTTTTGGAAATATTCCTGATTGCGGAGGGAAACATTCTTACGACGTTCCGTTAAAGCTACAATCGTTTCAAAATTTGAAATATCTGATAAACTACCACGATATGTACTAACACCTCTCTTAACAGCATCTCTCATCAGCCTCTTAGTATGCTTTGGAAAATCTGAAGCTCCCTCTTCTTTTAGTATTCTATTAGCTTGATAACGTGGCTGTATCGTTTCAGACATAGCTATAGTTCTACCAGACCATTGACAATTAGCATCTTTTAAGTTTTGAATAGCTTCTACAGATAGTTTATTCTCAGAAAATTCTGCAGAAGATTGGTCAATAGGATATTGTTTTAAAATCAGAGCTGGATCAAATTTTATAAAAACTGACCGTCTACGAAATCCAAATTGTTTTAAGCTTCTCATCACAAATGTTACCAAGTCTTTATCTTGATAATCCATAATTGGTCCTCTCGGAATGTACATCATAGTGTATCCAAGTAGCAATTTTTTTATGAGAATACTTGCAACAGCTACCAATTCTCCATTTTTATAAAAGCCTAAACGCTCATTTTCCCAATTATCTTTTATTTTTGCCCAGGAACTACTCTGCAGAAGATTAATTTGTGGATGATGACTAACAAAATCATCATGCTCTTTTACTGAAATTCCTATCTTAAAACTAAACATCTGTCATCCTTTCTTACAATGACTACTAGCACTCTAAATCAATCTACTATTGCTCAATCATCAACTAAATAAACAGATTCTTATCAAAAATTATTTATCTTATTAAAATACCATCTTCACATGAGCATCTGGCTACTATTTTACCACTTCCATTTGAAAAGTCCAGTGAAAACCAAACTCGATTTTTCAAATTAGCTAATAATATATAATAATTAATAAAAAATTAAAGAACCAACGAAATCAGTAACATGTATCTAAAACACGGCGACAATGACATTGTATAAAGAGGGCTTCAAAGACTATCAAACACTTTTCTTGGTTCTAAATCAACTCAATCTCTCTTCTAATTTGAAATCAATCGGTAGGGTTGCTAAGAACCGTTCCAATTGTTTTTCCCAGTAATACCATTCGTGAGTTCCAGCGCTATGACCATAGGTCACATCAAAACCTAATTTTTTGAGATTTTTCACTGCTAGATTATTAGCTTCGTACAAGAAATCCTGCTCGCCACACCAAGCCCACAGCTTGGTCTTTTTATCCGATTTTTTAGCCAGACTTTCAAGAGAATAGGGGCTAGCTGTCCAATCTTTAATCTCCCCAAACACACCTCTCCAATAAGCAGGTGTCCCCAAATCTTGGCTTTCAGGAGAAAAATCTTGAAAACTAAGGGCACCTGAAAAACTAGCTGCGTGAGAAAAACGATTTGTTGCAAGAGCCAGTTTGAAACAGCCGTAACCTCCCATAGAGAGGCCAGCGATAAAGGTCTTTTCACGCTTGCTGGTCATGTTAGGGAAGAAACGTTTTAGAACCTGTGGTAATTCCTCTGCTAGAGCTGTGTAATAGTCAAAACCATACTGGGTATTGGTGTACCAACCGTTGCTGGTATTGGGCATGACGACTATGAGATTAGTCCCCCGAAGCAAGCGTTCTACATTGGTCCGCTTGAGCCAACTATTATGATTACCAGACATCCCGTGCAAGAGGTACAAGACTGGAATGTCTTTACAATCTGGTTCTTCTACTCGATTGGCATCGGGGTAAAGAACATTCACTCCCCACTCCATATCCAAAACTTGTGAGTAATACTCGATTTTCATTACTGCCATGATTTGCTCCTTCTATTTTCCGATAAGAAAAAGCCGAAATTCGACTTTCTCTCTGTTTATTTCAACAATTATTTTGCTTCCATGACTACTGGTAAAATAGCTGGACGACGTTTGGTTTGGTCAAAGAGGTACTTAGTCAGATTATCACGAACCTTCCCTTTGAGATCTGCCCAGTCAAAGTCATCTCCTTGAAGATAGTCTTCTACCGTTTGGTTAATCAATTCTGAACTTTCACGGAGAATATCGCGACTCTTCTTGAGATAAACAAATCCGCGCGTATGAACACGAGCCTTGGCTACAATTTTCTTCTCACGACGGTTAACGGTAATTGCGACGATGAAAATACCATCCTCTGACAAAACCTTACGGTCACGAAGAACCACATTGCCAACATCACCAATGGCATTCCCGTCAATCAAGACATCCCCTGCCGAAACCGCTCCAGCTGGGACAAAGTCTCCATTCTCATAAGCCATGCTGGTTCCCTTTTTAGGAATGAAAATGCGTTCTGGCAACATCCCAACTGCCATAGCAGCCTTAGCGTGAGCATCTAACTCACGGTATTCCCCTTGAATTGGGAAGAGATACTTAGGTTGCAAGAGATTGATCATCAACTGCAAGTCACGCGCATTTCCGTGCCCTGATACATGTAAACTTTGGGTAATCAATTTGACAACCCCTCCTGCCTGATAAATCATATTTTCCACACGCGCAACGAAGGCTTCTTTAGCAATAGACGGAGCCGTAGCAATATAGACCAGGTCCCCATCCTTGATTTCTACATAACGATGGCGACCAATCGACATCTTACGAAGTCCATTGATAGGTTCACCCATACGACCTGTCTCAAGAATAATCAACTCATGGTCTTCAAAGCGAGACATATCTTTCGGCTTAATCAAGAGAATTTCGTTGGCTAAAGACAACTTCTTGAGACGAATCGCTGTGCGGACGATATTTTCAATATCAAATCCTGTCAAGACGATACGTCGACCTGTTTTATCCGCAGCGTCAAAAATCTGCTGGATACGAGAAAGGTTACTGGAAACAGCTGCAACGATGATACGACCTTCCCAGTCCGCTATAGTTTGGGTAATTTCATCCCTAACTTCACTTTCACTAGCCACCTGAATATTGCTGTCCGCATTGGCCGAATCACTGAGGAGAGCCAGGACGCCGTCACGACCGATTTCTGCCAAACGAGCGAAGTCTGTCGCATAGGATTCACTAGCTGTCTGGTCAAATTTGAAGTCACCTGTATAAACGATGCTACCTTCAGCTGTCTTCAAGACAATTCCCAGGCTCTCTGGAACGGAGTAAGTCGTAGGGAAGAAGGAAACCACTGTCCCACCAAAATCAATCTCCGTATTCTCATCAATGACATGGAAATCATTAAATTCCTTAACGGCATCATTTCCTTTGACAAAGAGTTTGGCCAACTCAATTGTCAACTCAGACCCAAATACAGGAACTTTAGCCTCTGCCAAGAGATAAGGCAGAGCACCAATGGCATCCGCATGCCCGTGGGTCAAGAAAACCCCAGCAATACGGTCGCTATTTTCAAAAAGGTAATCCATCTTTGGAATCACCACATCGACCCCTAATTGTTCATTTTCGGGATATTTTAACCCTACATTCAAAACAAAAATGGACTCTCCAATTTCAGCAATGTACATATTTTTCCCATTTTCACGTACACCACCAAGTGTTGTTAAACTAATATTACTCATTTTTCCTCCAAAATCTTAGTTTATCTTGATTATAGGGTTGCTTACCCTCTTATTCTAAAAGCACTATTACTGTTAGCCGAATCTTTTCCTACCATTATACCATTTTTTTGATGATTTTCAAAATGAAGATTTGTTTTCAAAAAAGAGCTGGTTTCCCAACTCTTTCCTATGATCTACTCTTTTTCCATTAAAAAGTCATAAATTTCTTGCACGGTACCCAGCGCCATCATTTCTTGGTCTTTGACGGTTTGTTTGAGATTTTGGTAAATCTGACTTTCTCCGATTTCTCTCTTTGGCGCTTCTTTATTGACTGTCATAACCCCATCTTTGATCGTCACAAAGCCTAGTTCTTTAAAGACTTGAATCATCTTAACCAGCAAGATTTGTTGGATATTGAGATAAGCAGCCAAATCCTTGAGCTTGTAGCGAATATCAAACTCTGGAAACTGGTAGATAGTCTTGTACAATTTGGCAAACTGCTCTCTAGTCCCATAGCCTGTCAGATAGTAGGCCTTGTCAATATCATTTTTGAAATAGACAGCGGAAAAATTCTGTTTCTGAAAAATGGTCTTCAACAGAGTAATATCCTCAGGTATGGTTTTCACGACAATAGCTTCACTATCCGCAAGATTTGGCAGTTCTCCAGAAAAATCCAAGACTGGAACTCCTTCTGGCAAGGCTGCATTCTTCCCACGAATGTTAAAAAGTTGAACACCTTCCACACGCGCATCCACCATCATCAACTGGAGAGCAGTTTGGCCATTCCATTGGTTGACAGACAATTTGACTGCCAGCTCTAGATTCTTGGTTTGAGCAAATTCTGTTGCCCATCTGCCTTGTCCAAAGGCTACCACTTCAAAACTCGCCTCACCCTTGGAAATTTTCAGCTTGAGATGAGCATTGCCTGCCCCCATAGTACGGGCACTTTCGACCTGAAAATCCTTTATATAAAAGACAGGTTTCTGATTGTCCATTCCAAAAGGAGCTAAACGTTCAAAACTTTTGACCGTTTCCAAGCTAAGTGCCTCCAAATCCAACTCTTCATCTAGGTTTAACTTATTCTTGCCACCAGCATTTGCACCTTTTTCACGAACATAATCTTCCAAAACCTGAGATAAATCTGAAAGCTTCTCAACTTCCAGCGTCATGCCAGCAGCACCAGCATGGCCACCAAAGGCGATGAAGAGGTCTCGATGAGGATCCAGAGCCTCAAAAATATCCACTGCTTCCACGCTACGAGCACTACCCTTAGCACGACCGTCCTCTATATTAAGAACGATGACTGTCTGCCCTAGTTCTTCCAACAAACGACCAGCCACGATACCTAGAACCCCAGGATTCCAGCCTTCCTTGGTCAAGACTTGGACCTTCTTCTCAGGGTCCACCATGGTCTTAGCTTCTTCATAAATTGACTGGACGATTTCCTTGCGCTCTTCGTTTTTCTGATGAATCATAAGGGCAATCTCGTGCGCTTCCTCTTCATCAAACCCAGTCAGCAAATCAATGGCAGGATTGGGATCATCCAAGCGGCCCAAGGCATTCAAACGAGGGGCAATCTGGAAACCAACCGTTTCTTCTGTTACTTCGTTGGCGGCAATCCCAGCCATGTCTAGCATTTCTTGTAGACCAATACGCTGAGTGTGTCCCAACATTTCCAGACCATATTGCACCAAAATGCGGTTTTCATCCGTCAAACTCACCATATCAGCAATGGTTCCAATAGCGACTAAATCAAGCAATTCCACTTGTACTTCTTCTAAAAGGGCACAAGCCAGCTTGAAAGCCACTCCACAACCAGCCAAATATTTGAAAGGATAGTTCGCATCCGGATGTTCAGGATGGACAATAGCATAGGCATCTGGTAAGGTTTCAGGCATGGAATGATGGTCAGTCACAATGACATCTACTCCCATAGACTGGGCCAATTCAATGGCTTCGTGACCAGCAACCCCATTATCCACCGTCACAATCAAAGAAATCCCTTCTTGCTCGATAAAATATTTGTAAACACTGGCATTAGGTCCATAACCGTCGGTAAAACGATTAGGCAGATAAACCCGGCATTCGGCACCAAGCTGTTCCAAACTTTCCTTAACAATAGAAGCCGAAGTCATTCCATCCGCATCGTAGTCACCATAAACGAGAATATTTTCCCCTTCTTCAATAGCCTGACGAATCCGTTCCACTGCCTTGTCCATATCATGGAGCAGATAAGGATCATGCAAGTCCTCCAAGGAAGGTTCTAAAAACTTTTTCAGACTTTCTTGGTCCTGAATCCCTCTCTCAAACAATAGCCGAGCCACCTCAGGACCCAGTCCAGCCTTCTTGGCTATCTTTGTAAAATCCGCATCTTCAACCTGCGGGGCAAACTGCCATTCATAAGTAGGTGTTATCAAAAAGACATCCACTCTTTCTAAGAATTCTATTGCTTCATTATAACATGATTTAGACGTTTTCTCTATCCAGATTGCTTTTTTATAAAATTTTAGTGAATTTTTTCAGATATGATTTGACAAGGCAATTCTTTTGGTGTAGAATCGTGTTATAAAATCTAACACAAAGGAGATTCCTTATGGCTTTAGTAGAATTTGAACACGTCGAAAAATATTACGGAGACTACCATGCACTCCGCGACATCAATCTCCGTTTTGAAAAAGGACAAGTCGTTGTCCTACTCGGACCATCTGGTTCTGGGAAATCCACTCTTATCCGTACCATCAATGGTTTGGAGGCTGTCGACAAGGGAAGGCTTCTAGTCAATGGCCACCAAGTTGCTGGTGCCAGCCAGAAAGATTTGGTACCTCTTCGCAAGGAAGTCGGCATGGTTTTCCAGCATTTTAACCTCTACCCTCACAAAACAGTGTTAGAAAACGTAACACTCGCACCCATAAAAGTTCTAGGAATTGATAAAAAAGAAGCTGAAAAGACAGCTCAAAAATATCTGGAATTTGTAAATATGTGGGACAAGAAAGATTCTTATCCAGCTATGCTTTCTGGTGGACAAAAACAACGGATTGCCATTGCTCGTGGACTCGCTATGCATCCTGAACTCCTTCTCTTTGATGAACCAACATCTGCCCTTGATCCTGAAACCATCGGTGATGTTCTGGCAGTTATGCAAAAATTGGCCCACGATGGTATGAATATGATTGTCGTTACTCATGAAATGGGCTTTGCCCGTGAAGTTGCCGACCGCATCATCTTTATGGCTGACGGAGAAGTTTTGGTGGATACGACAGATGTTGATGACTTTTTCGACAATCCAAGCGAACCTCGTGCCCAACAATTCCTCAGCAAAATCATCAACCACGAAAGTGACAAAGTCAAATAAGGAGGCGCCTATGAAAAAGAAATTCTTTTTATCAGCAATATTGATTAGCCTTTTCGGCCTTGCTACTGCAAAACCAGTTCAGGCTGATACCAGCGTCGCAGATATTCAAAAAAGAGGCGAACTGGTTGTCGGTGTCAAACAAGACGTTCCCAATTTTGGCTACAAGGATCCCAAGACAGGAACCTTTTCTGGTATCGAAACTGACCTGGCCAAGATGGTAGCTGATGAGCTCAAGGTCAAGGTTCGTTATGTGCCGGTTACAGCACAAACTCGCGGACCCCTTCTAGACAATGAACAGGTCGATATGGATATCGCGACCTTTACCATCACAGACGAACGCAAAAAACTCTACAACTTTACCAGTCCTTACTACACAGATGCTTCTGGATTTTTGGTCAATAAATCTGCCAAAATCAAAAAGATTGAGGACCTAAACGGCAAAACCATCGGAGTTGCCCAAGGTTCCATCACCCAACGCCTGATTACTGAACTGGGTAAAAAGAAAGGTCTGAAGTTTAAATTCGTCGAACTTGGTTCCTACCCAGAATTGATTACTTCCCTGCATGCTCACCGTATTGATGCCTTTTCCGTTGACCGCTCGATTCTGTCTGGCTACATCAGCAAGCGCACAGTACTACTAGATGATAGTTTCAAGCCATCTGACTACGGTATCGTTACCAAGAAATCAAATACAGAGCTAAACAATTATCTTGATAACTTGGTTACTAAATGGAGCAAAGATGGTAGTTTGCAGAAACTTTATGACCGTTACAAGCTCAAACCATCTAGCCATACCGCAGATTAAGGAGGACACATCATGACAGATTTATCATCTTGGACTGCCTATTTTCAGGATTTTGGACAATTTTTCAATGGTTTCCTCTTCACCCTTGCCCTAGCAATCGGATCCTTTATCCTAGCCATGGTTTTGGGCATCTTCTTTGGAGCTATGTCAACCAGCAAACGTCCAATTTTGCGCATTTTGGCTCGCATCTTTGTTGAATTTTACCAAAACACTCCCCTCTTGGTGCAGTTTGTTATCGTCTTTTATGGTCTACCCCTTATCAGTGACCACACCATCATGATTCCGATTTATTGGACAGCTGTTCTCTGCGTCGGACTTTATCACGGCGCCTATATCGCCGAGGTTATTCGCTCAGGAATTCAGTCTATTCCTAGCGGTCAGATGGAGGCTGCCTTGTCACAAGGTTTTACTTATATCAGTGCCATGCGCTTGATTATCTTGCCTCAGGCTTTCCGTATCATTCTCCCTCCTTTGACTAACCAAATCGTCAACCTCATCAAGAACACCTCCACAGTCGCTATCATTTCTGGAGTCGACTTGATGTTTGTGACCAAGTCTTGGTCGGCTCTTAACGGAAACTATATCCCAGCCTTTCTAGGTGCTGCCTTTCTCTACTTTTCTCTTTGCTTCCCTGTTGCCCAGTTTGGTCGCAAGATGGAGCAAGCCAACAAAAAAGCCTATTCACTTTAGGAGGTTACTATGGAATCCATTTTAGAAGTTTTGACCCCAGATAACCTAGTCTTTATCTTTAAAGGATTTGGCTTGACCCTCTACATTTCTCTAATTGCCATCGTCCTCTCTACCCTTATCGGTACGGTGCTAGCTGTCATGAGAAATGGCAAAAATCCTGTCTTGCGCATCATTTCCAGCATTTACATCGAATTTGTGCGCAACGTTCCTAACCTCCTCTGGATTTTCACTATCTTTTTAGTTTTCAAGATGAAATCCACTCCAGCAGGTATTACAGCCTTTACTCTCTTTACCTCAGCGGCCTTAGCTGAGATTATCCGAGGCGGTCTCAATGCCGTAGACAAGGGGCAGTACGAAGCAGGAATGTCACAAGGCTTCACCTCAGCCCAAATCCTCTACCACATCATTCTCCCACAAGCCATTCGCAAAATGTTGCCAGCCATCATTTCCCAGTTTGTTACCGTGATTAAGGATACCAGTCTTCTCTACTCTGTTATCGCCCTACAAGAGCTCTTTGGAGCTAGCCAAATTCTCATGGGCCGTTATTTCGAACCAGAGCAGGTCTTCAGTCTTTATATCCTGATTGCCCTCATCTACTTCAGCTTTAACCTAGCCATTTCTAGCCTGTCTCATATGCTAGCAAAACGTTGGCAACAAGCTGCAGAATAATACTCTTCGAAAATCAAATTCAAACCACGTCAGCTTCACCTTGCCGTACTCCAGTACAGCCTGCGGCTAGCTTCCTAGTTTGCTCTTTGATTTTCATTGAGTATAAACAGCCACTCTCCAGTTCAATTGGAGAGTTTTTTTCTACGCAATCGCAAAAAACACTGCCAGATTTCTAGCAGTGTTTTGAGTTTTATTTATCTTAGTAAACTGTTTTTTCAGTTTCTACGTCGAAGAAGTGTGCTTTGTTCAAGTCAAATCCAAGTTCAACTGTTGCACCTGTTTGCAAGTAGTCACGAGCATCAACTTTGGCAACAAATTCATCTTTACCAACTTGGCAATAAAGGTGAGATTCTGAACCAAGCAATTCTGATACTGAGATAGTAGCTTTGACAACTGATTCTGGGAATGTTTCAAGGAAAGCAGGTTCTGCATTCACGTCTTCTGGACGGATACCGAAGATCAATTCTTTACCTTCGTAGCCTTTTTCACGAAGAACTTTCAATGCTCCTTCTGGAACTTTCAAACGGAAACCGTCAGAAACAATTTCGCTACCAACCAATTGCACGTTGATGAAGTTCATAGCTGGGCTTCCGATGAATCCTGCTACGAATTTGTTAACTGGGTTTTTGTAAACTTCTTGAGGAGTACCGATTTGTTCAACACGTCCGATAGTACCTGTACCAGCAGGGTTCTTAGTTGCTGACATGATAACGATACGGTCTGCAAGTGTCATCGCTTCTGTTTGGTCGTGAGTTACGTAGATAGTTGTAGCTCCGATACGACGGTGGATTTTAGCGATTTCAGCACGCATTGATACACGAAGTTTTGCATCCAAGTTTGACAAAGGTTCGTCCATCAAGAACACTTTTGCATCACGGACGATGGCACGACCCATGGCAACACGTTGACGTTGACCACCTGAAAGGTCAGCTGGTTTACGTTCCAAGAATTCTTTCAATCCAAGGATTTCAGCTGCTTCTTGCACACGTTTGTCGATGTCTTCTTTGCTGTATTTACGCAATTTCAAACCGAAAGCCATGTTGTCATAAACAGTCATGTGTGGGTAAAGAGCGTAGTTTTGGAATACCATGGCGATGTCACGGTCTTTTGGAGCTACATCGTTGACAACCACGCCATCGATAGATGCAGTGCCTTCTGTGATGTCTTCAAGACCAGCAATCATACGAAGAGTTGTTGATTTACCACATCCTGAAGGACCTACGAAAACGATAAACTCTTTGTCTTTGATGTCCAAGTTGAAGTCTTCAACTGAGTAGTGTTCGCTGTTTGGATATTTTTTGTAAATGTTTTTAAGATTCAATTCTACCATGAGGTGAACTCCTTTTGTCTTTTGATAGTTTTATTATAGATGAAAACGCTTTACATTTCTATGGCAAGATGACCAAAAAAACAAAAAAGTTCTGTGCAACTTGCACAAAACTTTAGAGAATATCTGGTAAAATCAATTGATAACACAGGGTCAGGTCGGTCAACTCTTTCAACTGAAGTCCTGTCAATTCTTCCCATTTATCAATCTTGTATTGGAGAGAATTACGATGCAAATACAGTTGTTGTGCTGTTTTAGTTAAGACTGCACTATTTTCCCAAAGAGAGAGAATGATTTCCTGAATCTGATCTTGATCCAAAATCATCTGGTGTAGACATTCTTTAATGACTCTCAGGTCCACAATTCTTTCCCCCATACTCCAAAGATAGAGCTGAGAAAAAGTATAAACGCCTTGGTGACCCTGACGCCACCAAGTCTTAAACAAATCTCGCTCTGCTTTGATTAAGTCTGATAGGGCTTGATTTCCAGTCTGAGACCAAACCTGTCCTAACATGATAGAGAGACGCAGTCCAAAGTCATACTCAACCGCTTCAATCGTATCACTTAAAATAGCTCGTACAGAAGTGTATTTATCTTGTTGAAGTACGAAAACATAATCCTGAGCTCCGACCTGAATCACCGTCTGACAGTTCGGAAAAAGGGTCCGCATCATATCTAGCCAAGAAGCTAGATTTTCCTGCTGAAAATAGGAAAGATGACAATAAACCAACTGAATCTTTTTAAAAGTTTGTGGTGCCTGTCCCTTACCCTCAATCAGATAAGAATACCAAGGATTGAGCGAACGAGCCTCCTCCTGCTGGGTCAAAAGAGAAATCAACTGCTTTTCACGCTCGCTGAGCCCAGCTTCCTCCAGCAAAATCCACCGCTGAGAAGCTAAAGGGAGCGTGAGATAGCCCTCTTTCTCTACTGGTTGGTCTGAAATCTGAGCTTCAGGAAACCAGTCTTGTAGTTCTTTTGCCATCATACCCTAGCCCTCCACTTTTTGGATACACCACGAAATCAAGCTCTCAAGCCGTTCCAGATTTTCAGTCATATGGAGATAGCCCATGACTGCTTCAAAACCTGTGGACATACGGTAAGTCACTATATCAGCATTTTTGGCCTTGGTGTGACTATTGGTATTGCGACCACGTTTGTAGATTTCTTCTTCTTTTTCCGTTAGGACCTGCTCCTCTAACATAAGGGAAATCAGGCGAGCCTGAGCTTTGGCTGAGACATACTTGGTCGCTTCTTGATGGAGTTTATTGGGTTTGGTCATACCTTTTAGAATGAGGTGACGACGTATATACATAGAATACACCGCGTCCCCCTCAAAAGCTAACGCAATCCCGTTAATGAGATTGACATCAATCACGTGTCCACCTCACTCCATCCTTGGTGTCAAGGAGCTTAATTCCTTGAGCAGCCAATTGGTCACGGATTTGGTCTGCTATCGCAAAGTCACGATTGGCACGCGCTTCTTGGCGTTTTTGAATCAAGTCTTCAATCTCTGCATCCAAAACTTCCTCAACAAAGACAATTCCAAAGACCTCTAACATAGCCGCAAGAGCTTCCTTAACACTTGCATCATAGTTTCCAGAATTGATCCACTTGGCCATTTCAAAGACTACTGTAATACCGTTGGCAGAGTTGAAATCCTCATCCATAGCTGCTACAAACTTGTCTTTAAAAGCTTGTAACTCTTGGGTATCCACGTTTCCTGTAAATGGTTGTTCGTAAGTGTTCTTTAGATACTTGAGATTAGTCTCTGCATCCCGCACTGCCTTTTCCGTAAAGTTGATAGGCTTGCGATAATGTTGAGTCGCAAAGAAGAATCGAAGTACCTGCCCATCAAGAGTTTTGAGGGCATCATGAACAGTGATAAAGTTCCCCAAGGACTTGGACATCTTGACATTATCGATATTGACAAAGCCATTATGCATCCAGTAGTTAGCAAAGGTCTTGCCTGTTTTTGCTTCTGACTGGGCAATCTCGTTAGTATGATGAGGAAACTCTAGATCAGCTCCACCACCGTGGATATCAATAGTATCGCCCAAAATCTCTGTTGACATGACCGAACACTCGATATGCCAGCCCGGACGACCAGGACCCCAAGGACTATCCCAAGAAATCTCGCCTAGCTTGGCAGCTTTCCAGAGGGCAAAGTCTACAGGATTTTCCTTACGTGCCGTTTCTTCATCGGTACGACCTGAAGCACCTAGCTCCAAATCTTCCAAGGTTTTATTTGCTAATTTAGCATAGTTGTGGGATTTTTCCACACGGAAATAGACATCTCCTTGGCTCTCATAAGCAAAACCTTTTCCAATCAAGTCTTCCACAAAGCGGATGATGTCAGCCATAAACTCCACCACACGCGGATGGCAGGTCGCAGGTTTGACGCCCAAGGTCGTCACATCCTCACGAAAGGCAGCGATGTACTTGTCCGCAACCTCCTGAGGCGTAATGCCTTCTTCCTTGGCACGGTTGATAATCTTATCATCCACATCTGTAAAATTGGAAATATAAGCAACCTCATAACCACGGTACTCAAAATAGCGACGAATGGTATCAAAAGCCACCGTTGAACGGGCATTCCCCACGTGGATATAGTTATACACGGTTGGCCCACAAACATACATCTTGACTTTGCCGTCCTCAATCGGGACAAATTCTCGCAAATCACGAGACATAGTGTCATAGATTTTAATCATAAATCATAGTCAGGAAAGCCAAAATCCGAGAACAATTAGTTTCATCACTAAGAGATTCAATTGAATTTCAGTCCGAATATCTCTACACTTCGGAATTCCTTGCTCCTTTCTCATTCAGATAAACCACCTGAGTCTGTTTGACAAAGCCAATTTTTTCATACAAGCGCTTGGCACCTACGTTGCTGTCCTCTACTGCAATCTGAAATTCCTTATCATTTTGCTCAATTAGTTGGTTGACAAGGGATTTTGCTAAGTAGCTTCCATATCCTTTCCCACGTTCAGGTTCAGATATTGCTAAACCATAGAAGTAATTCGTATTAGTCGATAAATCTACCGTGCAAGTTCCAATAACCTGACCGTCTTTTAACAAAATATATAAGCGACTTTCTGGATCCTTCAGAGCTTCAGCGACATATCTATCCACAATCTCTCTAGACTCATGTTCCTCTGAAAATGCCTGAAATTTTAACTGACTAATTTGATCCTGATAGGAACGATCTGCTAACAAAACTTCAAGATTGGAAACAGTTGCTAACGGATAAGGTTTTCTATCCTTACCTAACCAAGTTTCTGTCTCTTCATCCTCTACCAATCCCCAGTTGCTAACAAAATCAGGATGGCGGTCTAGAAAAATACGTTCTGTCTGAAAAGTAACTGAACGAATAGGGAAAGAAGCCGATTCTTTCTCAAAACTAGTAAACAATGCACGCGCAATTCCCTGACGGCGATGATCTGGATGAACCAGTATCGTCACTTCCACATCTTGGTCATCTGCATAGACAGTTAATAAACCAACAAGTTCGCCTTTTTCATAATAAAGGAAAAAGGCGGGCATGTTTGGGTCAAAATTAAGCATGTTAGAGAGATAGGGATCACGATAGGTACCGTCATAGTTTTGGCAACAGTTAATTAGTTTTTTCGCCTCAGATAGCTCCTCTTGACTTAACTTGTTTCTTGCTTGAATCATATAGGTATCCTCTACAAACCAGACGATCTGTGACTGGCTTCTTTAGCCTGCTCGAGTTTATTGACATAGTATTCTCGTTTTTCTTCAACCTCATGAATGACCGGCTCATCCTTCTTACCATGAAGGCGGACAATCTTAGCAGGAATACCGACAACCGTCACATCACTAGGTACATCTGCTACGACAACTGCTGCAGCACCGACCTTGGCATTTGCACCAATTTCTACAGGACCAATAACTTGGGCATGTGCTGATATCAAGGCTCCCTTTCGAACCGTCGGATGGCGTTTGCCACAGTCTTTCCCTGTTCCCCCAAGAGTCACCCCATGATAGAGGAGAACTCCCGTCTCAACGATAGCCGTCTCCCCAATCACCAAGCCAGAACCGTGGTCGATAAAGACTCCAGAGTCGATTTGAGCACCTGGATGAATCTCAATTTGAGTCCAAAAGCGCCAAAACTGGCTGTGCATACGCGCCAAGAGTTTAAAGCCATGTTTCCAGAGAAAATGCGAAAGACGGTGGGCCGCCAAGGCCTTGACACCTGGATAAGTCAGCAAAACCTCCAAAGTGGTGCGGGCCGCTGGATCATTTTCTTTTACGATATCAATGGTTTCGCGCCACCATCCCATACATTTCTCCTTTTCTTATTCTGAATCTTTTGGTGTTTCTGTAAATTCTTTCTTAGGTTTGTGATCCTTGTGATGACGTGGGCGGTGAGGACGCTCTGATTTTTCACCTTTTTCATCACGTTCAGGTTTTGGAGGACGAGGAAGAAGGGCTTTCATAGAAGCATCCACACGTCCTTTTTCATCAATCTTGATAACCTTAACATCAACTTCATCCCCGATTGCTACCAAGTCTTCGACATTATTGGTACGAGTCCAAGCCATCTCAGAGATATGAACAAGGGCATCTGTCTTATCAAAGAGGTTGACAAAGGCACCAAATTTCTCGATACGAACGACTTTAGCACGGTAAACTTCATCCACTTTGGCTTCACGGACCAAACCAGCAATAATTTCTTTAGCACGGTTAATAGCATCTTGGTCGCTAGAATAGATAGACACATTTCCTTCTTCGTCAATATCAATCTTAACGCCTGTTTCAGCGATAATCTTATCGATGGTTTCTCCACCCTTACCGATGACAATCTTAATTTTGTCCACATCAATCTTGATGGTATCAATTTTCGGAGCAGTTGGAGCCAATTCTGGACGAACTTCTGGAATGGTTGCTTCAATCACATCAAGAATTTCAAAACGGGCTTTCTTGGCTTGGGCAAGAGCCTCAGTCAAGATTTCTGCAGTAATCCCTTGGATTTTGATATCCATTTGAAGGGCTGTAATCCCGTCACGAGTACCTGCAACCTTAAAGTCCATATCTCCAAAGTGATCTTCCAAACCTTGGATATCTGTCAAGACTGTATAGTTGTTTCCATCTGAGATGAGACCCATGGCAATCCCTGCTACTGGCGCCTTGATTGGCACACCACCAGCCATAAGGGCAAGAGTTCCCGCACAGATAGAAGCCTGAGAGGAAGAACCGTTTGATTCCAAGACTTCTGCTACCAAACGGATAGCGTATGGGAATTCTTCCAAACTTGGCAAGACTTGAGCAAGGGCACGCTCTCCAAGAGCACCGTGACCGATTTCACGACGACCAGGTGCACCATAACGACCAGTTTCCCCTACAGAATATTGAGGGAAGTTATAGTGGTGCATAAAGCGTTTCTTATACTCTGGATCCAAACCATCAATGATTTGAGTTTCTCCCATTGGGGCCAAAGTCAAAACTGAAAGAGCCTGAGTTTGTCCACGAGTGAAGAGACCAGAACCGTGCACACGAGGAAGGAAGTCAACAACCGCATCCAAAGGACGGATTTCATCGACCTTACGACCATCAGGACGCACCTTGTCTTCTGTAATCAAACGGCGCACTTCAGCGTGTTCCATTTGTTCCAAGATTTCAGCCACATCACGCATGATACGGTCAAATTCTTCGTGGTCTGCATATTTTTCTTCGTAAACAGCAGTCACTTGGTCTTTAACTGCTTGAGTTGCAGCTTCACGAGCCAATTTTTCTTCTACTTGGACGGCTTTTTGGAGGTCGCTGTTGTAGGCTGCGATGATTTCAGCCTGCAAGTCAGCATCCACATGAAGCAATTCTACTTCTGCTTTTTCTTTACCGACAGCTGCAACGATTTCTTCTTGGAAGGCAATCAATTCTTTAACTGCTTCGTGCCCTTTAAGAAGGGCTTCCAACATGATTTCTTCTGACAATTCTTTAGCACCAGACTCTACCATGTTGATGGCGTGCTTGGTACCAGCAACTGTCAATTCAAGGAGAGATTGTTCTGCTTGTTCTTGACTTGGGTTGATGATGATTTGACCATCTACATAACCTACCTGTACCCCAGCAATTGGACCGTCAAATGGAATATCTGAAATGGAAAGTGCCAAGGATGAACCGAACATAGCAGCCATTGGTGCAGAAGCATTTTCATCATAAGAAAGCACGGTGTTGATGACTTGGACTTCGTTACGGAAACCTTCCGCAAACATAGGACGGATTGGACGGTCAATCAAACGCGCTGTCAATGTCGCATCCGTTGAAGGACGTCCTTCACGTTTCATAAAGCCACCAGGAAACTTCCCAGCTGCATACATTTTTTCTTCGTAGTTGACTTGAAGCGGGAAGAAATCCCCAGTTGCCATCTTCTTAGACATAACGGCCGCAGTCAAGACAGTTGACTCACCGTAACGTACAACAACAGAGCCATTTGCTTGCTTAGCAACCTGACCAGTCTCTACAATTAACTCACGACCCGCAAAAGTCGTTTTAAACACTTGTTTTGTCATTTTAATCCCCTTTGGATTGATGAAATTATACGCCTTGCCTACAAAAATCAAGATACAAAGCCGTTAAGCAACTCAAAGGAAAATAGGAAATCGGACGACGGAGCGACTGCTCCTAGGCAGATTTATCTTTTTCCACAGAGTTGTAGGCGAGTTCAATTACTCAAGATACCAAGGACGTCAAAAGCAAAGTAAAAATAGGAAACTGACGAAGTCTTCGATGAAGACAAGACAGTTTATCTTTTTTACACAGCTTTTCGGCCGAGTTCGATTACACAAGATAGCATTCGATTGACGCAGTGCACCATGTACACCAGGAAATCTATCTTTTTCACTAGGGATTTAGCCCGTGTTCAACTATTTAGATACTTTGAAAAGTTTAAAAATATTATTCTTTAGTATTTTTCCTTTTTATAGCAGATTTGAATAGTTAAAAATCTGTTTATACCCTCATCTTTGTATCAAGTACGTACAGAGTCTATTTTATCATATTTTTCTTAAAAAGTGCGGTCTTTACCATTAAAAAGGAACCATTCCTCTCAGCTGAGAAGAATGGTTTGCTTTTTATTATCCTAGAGACTGATGATTAAACAAGGCATGGGTTGCTTGGTGGATGTATTTTGCTGTTTCAGCATTGTTCATAGTGTAGAGATGCACACCGGCAACATCCTGAGTTACCAAGTCCACGATTTGGTCCACTGCATAGGCAAGTCCTGCTGCTCTGAGCGACTCAGGGTCATGCTCATACTTGTCTAAGATGGCTTTAAATTTTCGTGGAAGATGGATATTCTCACAAGTCTTCAAGAGACGGAGAGCCTGATTTCGATTCAGAATTGGCATAATCCCTGCATGAATGGGTACATCAATCCCAGCCAAGATGCACTTGTCTTGGAAATCATAGAAGCGCTCATTGTCAAAGAAAAGCTGAGTTACGAGGCTCGAACAACCTGCATCTACTTTCTTCTTAAGATTTTGAATATCTGAAATCTGATTTGGTGAATCTGGATGCCCTTCTGGATAACAAGCACCGACAATATCAAAGTGAGGGGCTTGTTCCTTGATGAACTCAATCAAGTCAGTTGCGTAGCGGAAATCCTTTTGTGGTTCCACATCTGGAATAATATCCCCACGAAGAGCCAAGATTTTCTGCACTCCAACCTTGTCCAAGTCAGCAATCGTTTCAGCAACCTTGTCCTTAGTCAAATAGATAGCTGGCAAGTGGGCAATGGTCGGAATCGCTAAGTCATTTTGGATAAAGTCAGCCAAACGGACCGTCGTTTCCTTGATATTAAATTTGTTATTGCTGGCAGTAACACTGATAAAGTGGGGAGCCAACTCCTGCATATTTTGAAGAGCAGAAATAATGTTATCATTACCCACAGCTGGGTTGGGAGGGAACACTTCAAATGAGAGTGACGGTGTTTGGCGTGACATAGTCCTTATCCTTTTCTTTTTGATTTCATTATTGCTAAGTCAACTAGGCTAAGCATTTTCTTAATCAGGCAGCGTCAAATAAGAAATCTTATCTTACAATTTCTCACGCGCAGCTTTAGCTGCTTCGACAAGGCGGATCAAGCTTTCTTTTGTTTCTGGAATACCACGTGTTTTCAAACCACAGTCAGGGTTGATCCAAACTTTCTTGCTTGGCACTTTAGCAAGGATGGCTTCGATTGTATTGTCGATTTCGCCTTTATTTGGCACACGAGGTGAGTGGATATCATAAACCCCAGGTCCCACTTCTGTTTGGAAGTTTTTCGCTTTGAGTTCGTCCAAGATTTCAAGGTTTGATCGGCTAGCCTCAAATGAGATAACGTCCGCATCCAAGTTGTCAATAGCTGGGATGATATCTGTAAATTCTGAGTAACACATGTGAGTGTGGATTTGTGTGTCTGGTGCTACTGTTGAGTGTACCAAGCGGAAGGCAGGAATTGCCCAGTCAAGGTAGTCTTCGTACCAGTCGCTACGACGAAGTGGCAATTTTTCACGAAGAGCAGCCTCATCGATTTGAATGATTTTCACACCAGCAGCTTCAAGGTCAAGCACTTCATCCTTGATAGCAAGGGCGATTTGAAGAGTTGAATCCTTGATAGAGATGTCTTCACGTGGGAATGACCAGTTGAGGATGGTAACAGGTCCAGTCAACATACCTTTAACAGGTTTGTTTGTACGGCTTTGTGCATAGCTAGACCATTTAACAGTGATAGGGTTAAGACGAGTTACATCACCCCAGATGATTGGTGGTTTCACCCCACGCATACCGTATGATTGTACCCAACCATTTTTAGAGAAGAGGTAACCTGACAAGTTTTGACCGAAGTACTCAACCATGTCATTACGCTCGAACTCACCGTGAACAAGAACATCAAAGTCGATATCTTCTTGCCATTTGATCCATTCATCGATCGTTTCAGCAAGGAAAGCATCGTACTCTTCTTGAGACAATTCACCTTTACGGTAAGCCAAACGTTTAGCACGAACTTCCTTAGTTTGAGGGAATGAACCGATAGTTGTTGTTGGAAGAGCTGGAAGTTTGAAAGCTTCTTCTTGGATAGCTTCACGTTCAGCAAATGCTGGCAAACGAGTGTAGTCTGCATCAGTCAAACCAGCGATATGCGCACGAAGTTCCGCATTTTCACCCACACGTTCAGTCGCAAAGAGTTCTTTGTTGGCTGCAAGTGCTTCTTCACCTTGACCATTACGGATAGCATCCAAATCACGGATCTCATCCAATTTTTCAACTGCAAAGGCAAAGTGGTTCAAGATTGCTGGTTCAAATTCTTCATTAGCAGTTGTAAATGGCACATGAAGAAGTGAGCATGAGCTGGTCAAGACAATGTTTTCAGCTGGAATTTGCTCAAGAACAGCCAAGCTCTTTTCGTAGTTGTTGCGCCAGATGTTTTTACCATTGACAATACCTGCGTAGAGAGTCTTGTCAGCTGGGAAGCCACCTTTAACCAATTCAAGAGTTTTCTTACCTTCAACGAAATCAAGACCGATAGCATCTACTGGCAAGTTTACAAGGTCAGCGTAAACGTCACGAACGTCTCCGAAGTAAGTTTGAAGCAAGACTTCAAGACCTTTTTTGTCAGCCAAAAGTTTGTTGTAAAGGTTCAAGAAGAGAGCTTTTTCTTCAGATGTCAAGTCTTTTACAAGAGCAGCTTCATCCAATTGGATACGAGTCGCACCAAGTTCTGCCAATTTAGCAAAAACTTCTTGGTAAGCAGCTACTAAGCTGTCTACGAAGTCTTCTGCTTTCACGCCTTCTTCAAAGTCTGACAATTGAAGGAAAGTGAATGGACCTACAAGAACTGAACGAGTGTTCAATCCAAGTTCTTTTGCTTCTTGGAACTCATCAAAGATTTTGTGACCTGCAAGTTTGACTTGAGTGTCTTTTTCAAATTTAGGAACGATGTAGTGGTAGTTGGTGTTGAACCATTTCTTCATTGGAAGGGCGCGAACGTCTCCTTTTTCTCCTTGGTAGCCACGTCCCAAAGCGAAGTAGCGCTCAAGGTCAGACAAGTCCAAGTTTTGAACTGAAGCAGGTACCACGTTGAAAAGGAAAGCTGCATCTAGGAAGTTGTCATAGTGAGAAAAGTCATTTGATGGAATTTCAGTGATGCCTTTTTCTTTGACGATATTCCAGTGTTTAGCACGCAAGTCTTTTGCGGCTGCCAAGAGTTCTTCTTCTGAGATTTCTTTTCTAAAGTATTTTTCAGTTGTAAATTTTAATTCGCGGAATTCGCCCAAACGAGGGAAACCGATGATTGTAGTTGACATGATGTGTCCTCCAAAATTTGTTGTTGAAACTATCTTAACAGAAAAGAATGCGTCTGTATAATTGTAAAAAATTAGGCTTTGATATAGTTTGAAACTATAACTTCGTTTTAGACAACAGAAAAAGACCTGAGACAAATGCCTCAAATCCTTTGTGTAGCTTGTTTTTTAACTATATTTCAGTTAGACTGGTCAAACACGTTATTAGTAATTCTTATAAGTGACTATGGCTTGTTATTAGAAAAGACTATAGGTCTATCCCTTTCTCTCGTAGATTAGCTAGACACTCCTCATAGTAGGTATCGTCATGCTCGCTGTATATAGGCCTAGTCAACCTCTCCTCTGCTAAATCTTCATAAAGAGGGCAGGTCTTGCCACGGTAGTTCTTATCCAGCCACTCTGGACTGACATTGTAGCCACGGTCAGCCATCTCCTTCATGATCAAGCGATTATAGGTATAGAGATGATAAACATAGAGACGATAGGGCGACTGAGTAAAGACATAATCCACCGTCGCATGCTTTCTGCCCCAGCCATTGCCACGCAAGGCACAACACTCTCGATGTTGCCCCAAGAGTTGCGGACGGGGAAGTTGTGAAATCAAAGCCTCATGCCAAAGTCTCATGGGAGTCTCCTTTCAATAAAGTCGAATGTTGCAAGTAGCTATTTGGATAGTTTTCAAGCAAGTCTCGAGTCTTAGTGATCAAGCCTTCCTTAGAACCCTGACCAAAGCAGTAGCGATCAAGTAAGAGCATATAGTCCTTGCGCTCAGCATCTGTTGCTTTCTTTTTGAAATAGCCCCAAATATGCTGAAAGGCATTGCAAACCTGACCCCTGTGTTCTGAAATCTGGCAGGCACGGTCAATCATCTCTCGAACCATACTCAGCTCCACCTTTTCATTCTTGAGATATTGACGAATCTCTTGGTAAATATTGCTGGAATGGCTCAAAACGAGGTATTTGTTTCTAGCCCAGAGTTGCTGGCATTGGGATTTTTGATTAGTTTGTTCCATCTTTCTCCTTGTTTTCTATCAGTTTCCAGGAAATATGGAAACAAAATGAGCAAATAAATCAACTACAGCAACTACATCTTACCCTTCAAACTCTTGCAAAAACTCTTTGAGTTCGGCATCGGCTTCTGGTGTGGTTCCGTGGAGTTGACCGAGCATTTCAAGTAGAGAAGCTGTTTGCTTTTCAATCTCATCATTGGTCTTATTAATCTTGCTGACGATATCTGTCAGTGGCTCAACTTCTTCTTCCTCAAAGGTATCTACATAGCGAGGGATATTGAGATTGTAGTCATTTTCGACGATTTCTTCATAGCTTGCCAGATGGGCAAACTTGTCAATCTCCTCACGTGACTTGTAGGCTTCCAGAATCTTCTCGATATGAGCATCCGTCATAATATTCTGGTTTTTCCCCTTATCAAACTCCTTAGAAGCATCGATAAAGTAGACATCACGATTGGTACGATTCTTTTTGAGAATGATAACCGTGGTCGGAATACTGGTATTAAAGAAGATATTAGCAGGTAGACCGATAACCGTGTCAATTGCCCCTTCTTCTAACAAGGCCTTGCGAATGGTTCCCTCCGCATTCCCACGGAAAAGAACACCGTGAGGAAGGACGATAGCCATAACTCCATTATCCTGCTTGAGATGGTAGTAACCATGCAAGAGAAAGGCAAAGTCAGCCTTGGACTGGGGTGCCAGTTTCCCAAAAGGAGAGAAACGAGGATCCGCCATAAAGCCAGAGCTTGCTGACCACTTGGCAGAGTATGGAGGGTTCATGAGAACACCATCAAAGTTAGTCGGTTCTTGAGTCGGCCAGTCTTCATCCAGTGTGTCGGCATTGTGGAGAAATTGATTTTCAACAGGAACACCGTGTAGGATCATGTTCATCCGAGCCAAGTTATAGGTCGAAGTATTGAGCTCCTGACCAAAGTAGACCACTGTCTGCGGTTTATGAGAGTATTTCTTGGCATTGAGCAAGAGAGAGCCAGACCCCATGGTCGCATCATAGATGGTAAAGCCTAGCTGGTCCTCACGACCCAAAAAGGCAATCTGAGTCATGAGTTTGGCAACAGGCTGAGGTGTATAGAACTCACCGGCCTTCTTACCCGAGTCAGTCGCAAACTGACCAATCAGATACTCATAAGCATCCCCCAGCATATCACCAGCATGACCAGCCACATCTAGCACAGCCAACTCTTTCATGACTGCCGCCACCGTTTGGTTTTGCTTTTGCGGAGTCGCCCCTATCTTTTTGGAATAGAGGTCAATATCTTCAAAGAGATTTTCATAGAGTTCATCACTCTGCTCAATATCTCGAAAACCCTGAGCCAAATCTTCCAACTGGAAAGTTCCCTCATTGACACGTGCTACAAGAGCCGTAAAGGTCAACTCAGGCTTGATACTATAGTTGAGTTCGTCCTTCATAACTGCAAGAAAATCCTCGTGGGTGTCCACATCCTCATAGTAGTTACGATAAACCTCAAGGGCAGCCTCTAGACTCTCACTCCCCTCCTCCATAGTCTCCACCACGAAAAAGAGCATCTTATCTGACAGGTACTTATAAAAGACCATGCCCAAAAGATAGGACTTGTAGTCATTGGCATCCATCTTAGAGCGGAGAACATCCGCTGAGTTCCACAGGGCTTGGTAGAGCGATTGGGACGTTTGTGTTGTTTCCATAGTGTTTCTTTCTAAAGTTTTAATTAATCATGATTTATTTAGTTTATCAATCTTTTCTTCAAATACAAATCCATTTGACTTCATTTGATTTAATCTTTCCCGAATATTTAAAATTACTGTCTTTTCATAGCTAACGTAGTCATGTGGTGGAGCAAACATATATCTTCCTGTCCAAAGAATATATTTCTTATTTTCAGGAATAATATCAAATCCATCAAAGCCATATTCATTCGATAGAATAGACTGAAATATCCAGAATGATAGAAACTCTACATCGTTGAGATGATTTATAGAATTCCATATACTGCTATCCCAGTTATCAAATCTGCTAAATTTTTCTACTGAAGCTAAATAAGTCAACAGAAGAAAATCTTTTCTACGATACTTTGTAAAGATTTGACAACCAATATCCAAATCATGAAAATAGCATCCTAAATCATGGAAGCTCAATACTCTATGCTTTTCTAAAAAATAGATAATCTCAGATCGATCTAAACCTGCAGGTTTTAAAATATTTTCCCACATTTCAACAATTTTAGAAATCACATCTTTTGTTAGGGGATAATTTCTTTCATACGGAGGCACTATCTCATTATACTTTTCTTGTACAATAAGAGTCATAGAGGGACTATTTTTAAACTTCATAGATTCATTAATAACAATATTTAGTAAACTTTTTTTCTGAATATCAGAAAAATCTGCAAATTGATTATTCAAATATTGATAAAAATCAGTTTTTTGATCCGAATCTATTAACTCTTGTATAAATTTATCTGACTGTTCCACGAATAAGGTATCTAATTCATCTTTTGTACGATTCATAGGCACTTCATAAAGAAAATATTCTATACTATTCTTATTAAAACTTAGTGGATATTGCTCATTATCAACTTTTTGGATTTCAGATAACAGCTCTTTTATTGTGTGGCCTTTACGGAGAAAATCTTCTAGCTTTGTTTTCTCATTCTCTTCTATAACTATTTGTATATTGTTGAGCATTTTCTTATAGAGTTCTGGATAAAATAAGTAAGCATAGATAATTAACAACTGTTGTTCCACTTGAACACGACCAAATTTCCTTCTTGTAAAAAATTCTTTATTTACATAATCATTAAAATGTTCCCTATCACGTAAATTTCTCTGGTCACTTTTAACTCTTTTTTTAAAACTCTCTGATAAATAAACGCCAAACTTTTTTTCTAATAAATGAAAATAACTATCCCAAATATTTGAAGAATGTAGTACAAAAGGTAATTCAACTTGTCTATCAATTATCTTTGATAGATAGTTATCCCCTCTCTTATAAAGTAGTGTCATATCACCAACAAAAATAATAGGTAGCTTTCCATTTATCAAACTAAAAAGTTTATAACAGTCTTCTTGTTGCTTTTCCAGCATTCTATCAAAATCATCAATAACTAAAATCTTAGAAAATTTATGTAGTCTAGTTAATAAGAAGCTATACAACTCATCAGATTTATATTTAAAAACATTCCAAACTGCAACTCCTAAAGATACTAATCCTCCAATTTTCAGAATCACTGATTTCTCAGAATCAAAATACTCACCCAATCCTAAATCCACAACATTAGTCATCAAAATAGAAACCATTACTAGGGCAACAATACTTAACCTCATCAAAACTAAGTAAAAAAATGGGTGGAGTTTTGAAAATGTTACTTCAATCATTGAACGATTATCTGTTAATCTCCAAAAATCCATAGTAATTAGTTTTATCTTTTTATTCTTATTTACATCCTGTAAAAATGTTGATTTCCCTGACCCCCAGTTTCCATTAAGAAAATATGTTTTATCTTCTTGCAGTAGTTCAGCAAAATTTTTTGCTGCTGTTGAGGTATCGATTTTCTCTAGTTTTATATAATTCTTTTCCATTTTGATTTACCTATATAAACATATCCTGCAAGAGTTTCTTTTTCAGTGTTTCTAACTGAGAAATTTTTTCTTGATAAGAGTTGATGAGGTTATCTAGGTTTGAGAAATAGGCACCGATGGCTTGTTGTTCTTTTACTGTCGGTACTGCAAGCTTATAGGTAATAAGATTTTTATAGTACAACCGAACACGTGTACCACCCAATTTTTGCATAGTTGAAAATCTTAAAAACAACCTAGAGTTATTCAAATGATAAAGTAGAAAATCGATATCGGATCTACCATTACTAATAAAAACAGGATATTCTTTAGAAACCAGAACATCAGTTTCAAAATTATTCTTATTAAACTTAAAAATAGAATCATCTGACATATGACGATAAGTGACATATCCCATTGGAACTCTATGAAAATCAAGTGTCAAATCTATTCCAGTCCTCCCACCTTCAAAATAATCATTCTGTAAATAAAGACCTTTTCTAGAAGATGTTGCAATAGGAAAACCTGACACACCTGATATTATCTCATCATAATTTTCAATTAATGTTCCTAAGTTAACTACTTCCCACTCGCCCTCAAATCCATCCAAACGAATCTTAGGGACTGTCTGTCCTGCTTTGGGAAACATCTTGGAGAGCATGGTAGCCTTGAGAGATTGGTAGTTGGCAAGATTGTCCTTGTAGCTCGCCAAAAGATCATCGAGGGTACGGAAGAGAGAGCCAATAGCAGATTGTTCGTCGTTAGAAGCAGGAATACTAAACTCTGTCTGTGAAACTGTCTTCCAATCAGAACGTGGCATCTTTGTTCCAGATGTATCATTTGCAACTCTTTGAAATTTTGGCGATTGAATTAACGAAAACAGAAATTTTGAATCACAATTTCTTGCCTGCAAGACCCAAAAATCTCCTAACGCAATACCATTAAAATTTGGGTGTAGCCAGTTTTTTAAATATGGACGTAACTTTCCATATAAAATATCATTTGTTTCAAATACTATTCCTTTGCGACAATCAATATTTTTACTTAATTCTTTGTTTAATCTCCCTTCTCCAGAAAGAATATCTTGATATTCAATTCTTGGTAAATCAGGGTTATCAGAACTTTTAGTTCTCCTTTTAGCTATTTCTTCAAAAGTACTTCTTACCCATGAATGTTTATTTTTTAAGAACCTAATTTTTGGATTCTCCATCCCTATCCTGCTTTCTCACTATTTTAAATTTTAAATTAGATACATTATATTCTTGTTTTATAATTTTTTCGGCCATTTTCTCTGGAGAAACTAACCTAAATGTAGTTTCGGTTATATACTTTGTTAAATAAGTCCTTAACTCATCACATTTTTCAGTTAATTTAGACTCTACCATAAAGTCATCCGCAACTTTTCGATAATCTTCAAAACTCTTCACTCGATTTATTTTTTTTTGATAATCTACAAATATTGCAACTTCCTTACGAACCTCTTCTTTTAACCTAGATAATTCGATATCATCTTGTATAACCAGAGTTAGCAATAATAAATCTCTTAATTTTATAATTGAATTATATTTAGGAAGCAAATAATCTGAATATAATAAAGGAAAAATTTTTTCAAACTCAATATCTTCATCTGATTCTACTTCTTTAGGGATCATCTTTACGAATTCAAATATTGCATCTGCAAATAAATTTTTAGCAATTCTTAAATCGCTCAATATCTCATATGAACGCTCTGCTCGCTCAATTGTATATTGTAAGAAAATACGTTCTCTTTCGTTCTCTTCTTGTTTTTCAAAAAATTCTCGTTGTAACTTATGTTCATCTTGTAGCTGTTTAAGTTGCTGCTTATTTTGAAGCTTTGCAACATATACTGCTACACCAGCACCTAGTAAAGCCCCTATCATGGAACTAATAAACTGAGAATTAAGAAATGTAATTATAAAATCCATTTATTGTAATTTCCCCTAAGTATAAAGTATTAATAATATTATTGCAAGTTACATACTATTCAAAGATTATTTAATCCAAAAGAACTTCTCTCATCCCATCAACATCATCGCTTTTAATAAATACAACGTTTCTATTCCCGGTTAATTCGACAAGTTTATCTTTCCCTAGAATAATAGCTAGATTCTTAATGATAGATCTTTTAGCAGACTCGTTATAGTAAGTAAAAATGAATCGATATTCGTAAAAATTATTACTTGTTAAAGTAAAACAATTTTGGAAAATTTCCTTATCCAGGGAGTCAACTGAATGACCAAAAACAATAATATTTTTTTTCTTTAATCCACCGTATAAATCTTCCGCACGTCTTGGCTTGAAAAATTTCTCATATTTACTACCAGTTTCTTTTACAATTCTTTGATAATATTTTTGATAAGGTAACAAACTGCTATTAACATCAATTTCTTTATCTTCTATTCCGAAAACCATTGTATTAATTTCCAATTTATGTCTACTTAAATCAATTTCCCCGTGAATATGATGTGTATTTTCTATAGGAATTCTAAAAAGTTTATGTGGAGTATGAGTATAATTAAAGCTAATTACACTTGACTCTGAAATTTCATCGATTGCATTTAATGCAGTTTCTACTGGAGCTATTTTATCAATTTCAAAATCTATATGTTCTCTGTAGGAAAGGTATATTTCTAAAAGATTTGTCAGTAATTCTAAATGGGATATAAAAATCTCATTTAATTCTGATATTGCTATCTTTCTTTCTAGTCTATCCAAATTCAATTTATCGAACATTTCATAAAATATTTCAGCCACAAACATTTTTGACGCAAAATTATCTTGAGAAACTATTTCTTCACGAAACTTATCAACATAAACTGCTTTTAAGGTATTTTTACCACTAAGATATATCGAATCAGGGTATAATCTATAAAAATCAATCGCTTCAGCAAGTTGGGAAATCATGATTTCCAGATTTGACCAATTTTCACCAAGGCTAGATTTATTCTCGTTTATAAACCTAAGGTATAAATTCTCTTTATATTCCTCAATATTAATATTATTACTGTTAAGAAATGATTGCAATTGGTCTTCTTTTTTAAAAAATAAATTGTTAGCAAATTCGACGAAATCACTATAACTTGTTTTTCGACCCATGGCTAAATCAAAGCCATTTCCTAAAATCAATATTGTATCCGCCATTTTTCCTCCGATATTCTCCTACCTCCCAACCCTCAACGGCTCAATGACTTGCTCCACTAGTTGGGTATAGGCTTCTTTGATTTGTTTTTTATAGAGGAGAGGATTGAGGGTATCCGCCACCTCTAGCTTATAGTCCTGATAGCGCTGGCTCTTGGTCAGCTGGCTTTCTCCTAATTGTTTTTTAGCTCCCTTACGGTAATGTTCGACATAGTAACGGAGTTCATCCTCGCCGACATACCAGCGCTTGCTAAATACTTGGATATGTTGCTGGATGACAGCCTCTATCATCTGATCCAAAATATTTGCGATAGACTGACCACGATAGCTTTCAGGCTTGTCCTGTACTTCCTTCCATAGTTCCGTGATAATCTGGGAAAGATTTGGATTGGTCTTCTCCAGACTTTGGATATAGTTATCCACCGCTTCCTTATCTTGAGTGCTTAGGTTCTTTTTTTGACTTTGGCCTTGTTCAATCAGGCTTTGAATCAAGGTCAAGATATAGGCATAGTTGATTTCGTCTACTTGGATAGACTCCAGTTCATAGTGGATATCAAGTGGTTCACCATCGTCATCATCCTCTACTCGGCTTTTTAATTCTGCAAGGACATTTCGATAAAGTCCCAGATACCTTTCCAACTTTTCTCCATCGAGTCCTGTCTGACTGTAAAGTTCTTCCTCATCATACTCTTTGTACACTCGGATAGAGGCTAGGTATTTATCAAAGGCTTGATAGGTTTTAGCTAGTTTCCTCAACTCAGGTGTAGAGACTTGCTCAAAATCTAGACCATTCACATAGTCATCAGTAGCAAGATTTTTGAAATCACTGCAACTTCGTAAAAAGTTCCTCTTTTCCTCTCCCCAGCTTGGGGCTAGAACCTCGTTTTCTCCACCATTTGAGTAGAGCTTGAGGGCATTATCTACTGCTTCCTTAAAGGCTAGAGGTTTTTGGAAGGTGATGATATGACCGTAGGTCTTGCTAGAGTCAAAGATCCGATTGGTTCGGCTAAAAGCCTGAATCAAGTCCTGCGGTTGCATGGGTTTTCGGTCGATAAAGAGAGTCGATAGACAAGGGGCATCAAATCCTGTTAAGAGACGATTGACTACAATGACCAAGTCCAACTGCTCATTGCGATAGAGGTATTTGTCCTGTTTTCGAGCTAGACGGTTATTAACATCCGTATTAAAGCCACGAAGATCCGCCATGGTAAAGTGGGTATCAAACTCTTGGTTATAGTCTTCTAAAACCTGCTTCATGTGCTCTTGGTTGGCTCTTGAGTCTTCTTCATTTTCAGTAACCGAGTAGGTGATGGTCACCTTTGGAAAGTCTGGAAGGACCTGCTTGACCCTCTCAGATACCTTGACTCTCATCTCCCCAGCTTTGACTCGTTTGAGGAGGTCATAATAAGCTTGGGCTTGAGGGATTGACTTGACGGTCAGGATAGCATTATAGGTCTTACCCACTCCTTTTTGGAAGCCTAGCTGTTGACGGGATTTATTGATAATGGCATCCAAGACTTCCAGCATATGTTCCTCATTCTCATAGACGGTATCTGGTATGTCATTTTCAGATTTATCCGTGATGAGGGTATTGCGATAATCTACCTTAAAGCCTAAAACTGCTCCATCATGGATGGCTTCCTTGACTGTATACTCATGGAGACGGTCTCCGTACTGTTGCTGGGTGGTTTGGGCTAGGTCTCCAACCTGCTGGCGTTTATTTTCCTTAAAGATAGGTGTGCCTGTAAAACCGTACCAGAGAGACTGTGGGAAAAAGTTCTTAATGTCTTTTTGTGTTTGTGGAGTAACAGCACGGTGGCATTCATCCACGACAAAGGCCACTCGGAGACCCTTGATCTTGTTCGCATCTCTTTGGTAAAGACCTTGCTCAAACTTGCGCATCATGATGGTGATTTTCTGGATGGTGGTGACCACCACACGCTTATCATTACTTCCTAGTCGCTTGACCAAATCATGAGTATTATCCGTCTCATCAATATCAATGACATCATTGGTCGCATAAGAGAGAAATGACGAAGTGGTCTGTTGGTCCAAGTCCCTGCGGTCAACGACAAAAATTGTCTTTTGAATGGACGGGATTTGGAGGAGATTCCGTGCTACCTTATAGGAGGTCAGAGTCTTCCCTGAACCTGTCGTGTGCCAGACATAGCCAGACTCCTGACGACGAGAGGCTTCTTGCACTGCTTCGATTGCATGAATCTGGTAGGGACGGAGGAGGATGAGAGCCTTCTTGCTATCATCAAGGACAGAATACTGCATAACCATCTGGTGGGCACGAGGTATGGAAAGTACTTCGTGGGCAAAGCTGGTCAAGCTCGTTATAGGGTGGTTGTCTTTATCCACCCACATGGTTAGAAATTGCTTGTTGAGTTTATTTTCTCTAGCTGCAGCGATATAGCGTGTGTCTACTTTATTGGTCACAACAAACATCTGTAAGCTAGAGTAAATACCACGGAACTTGCCTTCCCTATCATACTTCTTGATTTGATGAAAGGCATCTAAAAAAGCAACTCTGGGACTTTTAAGCTCGATCTGAATCATTGGAAGGCCATTGATCAAGAGGGTCACATCTAGCCTGCGGTCTTGATCCTGAGGATTTATCTTATCTCTCTCGACTTGGTTGACAACCTCATAACTAGACTTACCAGCTGCGATATTGTCTCGCCAAATGACAGATAAACGGATAGTCCCCAAACTAGCATCTTCTCTCTGAACCTCAACCTTGGCAATGCCATTTTCGCCGACCAACCACTTGGCTGCATCATAGTAGCTAACAAAGTTCAGTTGATTCTTTATCTGGCGTTTTTCCTGTTCTGTTAGAGGATAATCTGCCAATAGAGTCACGTTGTTCTGGGCTAGCTTTTCAAAGAAGTTTTCCCATAATTGTTCTTCAGTTTTAAGGTCATCTCTGTAAGTCCATTGACTTTCCCCAGTTACCAGTTGGTTGATCAGTTGTTTTTCTATCTCCAGTTCTGGTTTTACCTGCATCATACTCTCTCCTTTGCTACTTGTCTGCTTCCTTTATTATAGCATGTTTAGACTCAAAATCCATCACTCTTCCCATTGCAAAAGCAATCTTCCCCTTTCTCCTCCAAAATATGGTATAGTAGAACTATACTATCTATGAGGAGTTTACATGTCACAGGATAAACAAATGAAAGCTGTTTCTCCCCTTTTACAGCAAGTTATCAACATCTCATCGATTGTCGGTGGGGTTGGGAGTTTGATTTTCTGTATTTGGGCTTATCAGGCTGAGATTTTACAGTCTAAGGAAACCCTCTCTGCCTTTATCCAGCAGGCAGGCATCTGGGGGCCACCTCTCTTTATCTTTTTACAGATTTTACAAACGGTCGTCCCTATCATTCCTGGGGCCTTGACCTCGGTGGCTGGTGTCTTTATCTACGGCCACATCATCGGTACGATCTACAACTATATCGGTATCGTGATTGGCTGTGCCATTATCTTTTATCTGGTGCGCCTCTATGGGGCCGCCTTTGTCCAGTCTGTCGTCAGCAAGCGCACCTATGACAAGTACATCGGCTGGTTGGATAAGGGCAATCGTTTTGACCGTTTCTTTATCTTTATGATGATTTGGCCCATTAGTCCAGCTGACTTTCTCTGTATGCTGGCTGCCCTGACCAAGATGAGCTTCAAGCGCTATATGACCATCATCATTCTGACCAAGCCCTTTACCCTCGTGGTTTATACCTACGGTCTGACCTATATTATTGACTTTTTTTGGCAAATGCTTTGACATGTAAAAAATCCGTTTGGTTTCCCAAGCGGATTTTGTGCTTTATTTTGAAACTTCTTTTGCAAGTACAAAGTTTCCAAGAGTAGCAGAACCATTTCCTGCGACTGCTGGAGTGACGATGTAATCACGCACATCTGGTACTGGTAGGTAGCCATTAAGAAGAGCTGTAAATTTCTCACGGACACGGTCCAGCATGTGTTGTTGAGCCATGACCCCTCCACCAAAGACAATCACGTCTGGGCGGAAAGTCACTGTCGCATTAACCGCAGCTTGAGCGATATAGTAGGCTTGAACGTCCCAAACAGGGTTATTGAGTTCAATATTTTCCCCACGTACACCTGTACGAGCTTCCAAACTTGGACCAGCTGCATAGCCTTCCAGACATCCCTTATGGAAAGGACAAACACCCTTAAACTCTTTTTCAATATCCATTGGGTGTCTAGCCACATAGTAATGACCCATTTCAGGGTGACCCACACCGCCGATAAACTCACCACGTTGGATAACACCTGCACCGATACCTGTACCGATTGTGTAGTAAACCAAGTTTTCGATACGGCCACCAGCATTGTTACGGGCAACCACTTCACCATAGGCAGAGCTGTTTACGTCTGTTGTGAAGTACATTGGCACGTTAAGGGCACGACGAAGGGCACCAAGCAAGTCCACATTTGCCCAGTTTGGTTTTGGAGTCGTCGTGATAAAGCCATAAGTTTTTGAGTTTTTATCAATATCAATCGGACCAAATGAACCAACTGCAAGACCAGCAAGGTTATCGAATTTTGAGAAGAACTCGATGGTTTTATCGATTGTTTCGATTGGAGTTGTTGTTGGAAATTGTGTTTTTTCTACAACGTTAAAGTTTTCATCACCGACAGCACAGACAAACTTTGTACCGCCCGCTTCCAAGCTTCCATATAATTTTGTCATGATAAACCTCTTGTTTTTATTTTCTTTATTATAGCATATTTCGAAAATCTAAGTTTCTCTATTTTTTAGATTTTCCTCTGTAAATCTTACCATCTAATAAAAACGAACAAACATATCATTTGTTCGTTTTCATTTTGAGAGGGAATATTGTACTCAATGAAAATCAAAGAGCAAACTAGGAAGCTAGCCAAAGGTTGCTCAAAGCACTGCTTTGAGGTTGTAGATAAGACTGACAAAGTCAGTTACATATATCTACGGCAAGGCGAAGCTGACATGGTTTGAATTTGATTTTCGAAGAGTATTAGATTTTCACTTCGATCACAGCATCCCCCTTCGCAACTGAACCTGTTGCGACTGGAGCTACTGAAGCGTAGTCAGCTGTATTTGTAACGATAACCATTGTTGTATCATCAAGTCCAGCTGCAGCGATTTTGTTTGAGTCAAATGTTCCAAGAACATCGCCCGCTTTCACCTTGTCACCTTGAGCAACTTTTGCTTCAAAACCTTCACCATTCATAGATACAGTGTCAATACCAACGTGGATCAAGACTTCAGCACCATTTCTTGTTTTCAAACCAAAAGCGTGCCCTGTTGGAAATGCGATTGAAACTTCAGCATCAGCTGGTGCATAAACCACACCTTGACTTGGTTTCACAGCGATACCTTGTCCCATAGCTCCACTTGAGAAGACTGGGTCATTGACATCAGCAAGAGCGACAACATCACCGACGATAGGAGTTACAAGTGTTTCATTTTGAAGAGCTGCTGGAATGTTGCCAGTTGTTTCTTCTTGGACCAAACGTTCTGTCGCCGCTTCAGTAGCAACTTCTTTTTCATCCTCATAACCAAACATGTAAGTAAGAGCAAAACCAAGTGCAAATGATACAGCTACCATAAGAAGGTATTGGGCAAGTTGTCCGTTACCAACATAAAGCATTGTACCAGGGATGATGGTGATACCACTACCATTACCAGCAAGTCCAAGGATAGAAGCCAATCCACCACCGATTGCACCAGCAATCAATGAGAGGAAGAATGGTTTACGGAAGCGCAAGTTCACCCCGAAGATAGCAGGCTCTGTAATACCGAGGAAGGCAGAAAGAGCAGCTGGGAAAGCAAGTGTTTTTAGTTTTGGATTTTTAGTTTTAACACCAACCGCAACAGTTGCAGCACCTTGAGCTGTCATAGCAGCAGTGATGATAGCGTTGAATGGGTTAGCATGGTCAGCAGCAAGCAATTGAACTTCAAGCAAGTTGAAGATATGGTGCACACCTGACACGACGATCAATTGGTGAACCCCACCAATCAAGAAACCACCAAGACCAAATGGCATACTAAGGATCGCTTTTGTCGCGATAAGGATGTAGTTTTCAACAACGTGAAAGACTGGTCCGATGACAAATAGTCCAAGGATAGACATAACCAAAAGTGTCACGAATGGTGTTACCAAAAGGTCAATGACATCTGGAACGACCTTGCGGACAGCTTTTTCAAATTTAGCTCCGACAACCCCGATGATGAAGGCTGGAAGAACGGAACCTTGCAAACCAACAACAGGGATGAAACCAAAGAAGTTCATAGCTGTTACTTCACCACCTGAAGCAACTGCCCAAGCGTTTGGAAGTGAGCCAGAAACAAGCATCATACCAAGAACGATACCAACGGCAGGGTTACCACCGAATACACGGAAGGTTGACCAAACAACCAAACCTGGCAAGATGATGAAGGCTGTATCTGTCAAGATTTGTGTGTAAGTTGCAAAGTCTCCTGGAAGTGGCATTTCAAGAGCAATGAAAAGACCACGCACACCCATGAAGAGACCTGTCGCTACGATAACTGGGATGATTGGAACGAAAACGTCACCGAAAGTACGGATAGCACGTTGGAACCAGTTCCCTTGTTTAGCAGCTTCTGCTTTCATGTCATCTTTAGATGATGTTGGTAAACCAAGTGCAACAACTTCATCGTACATTTTGTTTACTGTACCAGTACCAAAGATGATTTGGTATTGACCTGAGTTAAAGAAAGCACCTTGAACTTTTTCCAAGTTCTCAATCACTTCTTTATTGATTTTTCCTTCATCTTTGACCATGACACGAAGACGAGTCGCACAGTGAGCTACACTGTTGACATTTTCACGTCCACCCAAGGCATCGATGACTTTTTTTGCAATTTCCTGATTGTTCATTTGCAAAAATCTCCTTATATAAAATTTTGTTCTTGTTTGAAAGCGATTTTATTCGCCCTACGACTATTATTTTATCATGTTTTAGAAATATGTCAAGCGTTTTGCAGAAAAAATATTCTATCCACTTAGTTTGCTCGCTTTAGATTGATTGATTTTGACTGTTTTATCAGGTGTTCCTTAAAAAAATAAGTTTAAAATCTTGGTTAAAAGGGTTTTATTTCATTCTCTTTCATATTTTTGTGAAAATTTGATTGATTTCCTGCATTTATTTTATGATAAACGTTTGACAGTTTTTTCTCTTTTTTAACATAAAAGTCTTGCTTTTTTTTCCGAAAACGGTTACTATTAAAAGTGATAAGATTTTTGGAGGAATAGAAGAATGGAATGGACAACTGAGCGTCGTTACAGACTTTATCAAGATTGGACGCAAGAAGAAATTCAAAATATAAAAGAAAATATGGCACAATCTCCATGGCATACTCATTACCATGTTGAGCCAAAAACAGGACTTCTCAACGACCCAAATGGCTTTTCTTACTTTGATGGCAAGTGGATCCTCTTTTACCAGAATTTTCCTTTTGGTGCAGCCCACGGTTTAAAATCTTGGGTGCAATTGGAAAGCGAGGACTTGGTTCACTTTACAGAAACTGGAGTCAAAGTTTTGCCTGATACTCCATTAGATAGCCACGGTGCCTACTCTGGTTCTGCCATGCAATTTGGCGATAACTTGTTCTTATTTTATACAGGAAATGTCCGCGATGAAAACTGGATCCGTCACCCTTACCAGATTGGTGCTTTGATGGACAAGGATGACAAGATTACAAAGATTGATAAGATCTTGATCGACCAGCCAGCAGACTCTACTGACCACTTCCGTGATCCGCAAATTTTTAACTTCAAGGGTCAATACTATGCTATCGTTGGTGGACAGGACTTGGAGAAAAAAGGCTTCGTCCGTCTCTACAAGGCTGTCGAAAATGACTACACAAACTGGCAAGCAGTTGGCAACCTTGACTTTGCTAACGACCGTACTGCCTACATGATGGAATGTCCAAATCTGGTCTTTGTAGGGGAACAACCTGTCCTTCTCTACTGCCCACAAGGATTGGATAAGAAAGTTCTAAACTACGATAATATCTATCCAAATATGTATAAGATTGGGGCTTCCTTCGACCCTGAAAATGCTAAAATGGTTGATGTATCTCAACTCCAAAACATGGACTATGGTTTCGAAGCCTATGCAACTCAAGCCTTCAACGCTCCTGATGGACGTGCTCTAGCTGTTAGCTGGCTTGGCTTGCCTGATGTTTCTTACCCATCTGACCGTTTTGACCATCAAGGAACCTTCTCTTTGGTCAAAGAATTGACTATCAAAGACAGCAAACTCTACCAATACCCAGTCGCAGCTATCAAGGACCTTCGTGCTACTGAAGAAGCCTTCTCAAACCGTGTCCAAACCAAGAACACTTACGAACTTGAACTCAACTTGGAAGCCAATAGCCAGAGCGAGATTGTCTTACTTGCTGATAAAGAAGGCAAGGGACTTTCCATCAACTTTGACCTTGTAAATGGTCAAGTGACAGTAGATCGTAGCCAAGCTGGAGAACAGTATGCCCAAGAATTTGGAACTACTCGTTCTTGCCCTATCGAGAATCAGGCTACTACTGCTACAATCTTCATCGATAACTCTGTCTTTGAAATTTTCATCAATAAAGGAGAAAAAGTATTTTCTGGTCGTGTCTTCCCACATGCGGACCAAAATGGGATCCTCATCAAATCTGGAAACCCAACTGGAACTTACTATGAATTAGATTATGGTCGCAAAACTAACTGATGTCGCCAAACTTGCAGGCGTCAGCCCTACTACCGTTTCTCGGGTTATCAATAAAAAAGGCTATCTATCTGAAAAAACCATTCAAAAGGTTAATGAAGCCATGCGAGAATTGGGCTATAAACCCAACAACCTAGCTCGTAGTCTGCAAGGAAAATCAGCTAAGTTAATCGGCTTGATTTTCCCTAATATTTCCAATGTTTTCTATGCAGAATTGATTGATAAGCTGGAACACCAACTTTTTAAGAATGGTTACAAGACCATCATCTGCAACAGTGAGCATGATTCTGAGAAGGAACGCGAATACATCGAAATGTTGGAAGCCAATCAGGTGGACGGCATCATTTCTGGCAGTCACAACTTGGGAATTGAAGACTACAATCGTGTGACGGCACCGATTATTTCCTTTGACAGAAACCTATCGCCAGACATTCCAGTCGTTTCCTCTGACAACTACGCTGGTGGGGTACTCGCTGCCCAAACCTTGGTTAAGACAGGCGCCCAGTCTATCATCATGATTACAGGGAATGACAATTCCAATTCGCCAACTGGACTGCGCCATGCTGGTTTTGCTTCTGTACTCCCAAAAGCTCCTATTATCAATGTTTCCAGTGACTTTTCTCCAGTCAGAAAAGAAATGGAAATCAAGAATATCTTAACTCGACAAAGACCAGATGCCATCTTTGCTTCAGATGATTTGACAGCTATTCTGGTCATTAAAATCGCTCAAGAACTGGGCATCTCTGTCCCAGAAGAGCTCAAAGTTATCGGCTATGATGGTACCTACTTTATCGAGAATTACTACCCTCAACTGGCTACTATCAAACAACCCTTGGAAGAAATTGCCTGCCTCACTGTTGACCTCCTCTTGCAGAAGATAGAAGGCAAGGAAGTCGCAACAACAGGCTACTTTTTACCAGTTACATTATTGCCCGGAAAAAGTATTTAATACTCTTCGAAAATCAAATTCAAACCACGTCAGCTTCACCTTGCCGT
>NZ_JVRR01000126.1 GCF_001070715.1 Streptococcus pseudopneumoniae | reverse complement strand
CTGCATTTTCTACATTACGGACAGAGCGTGGTAGGAAGGCACGAATATCATCTTCCTTATAGCCAACTTGCAGGCGTTTTTCATCTACAAGGATTGGGCTCTTTAAAATTCTCGGTGTTTCCATAATCAGATTGAGGACTTCATTGACGCTCAAATCTTCAATATCCACTCCAAGGGCTTTGGCATAGCGATTTTTAGATGAAACAATGCTGGCTATTCCGTTATCTGTTTTGGTTAGAATATCCAGTAATTCTTCTCTCGTAATTCCTTCTTTACCAAGGTTTTGTTCTTTATAACTTAACTGGTGGGCATTGAGCCAGGTTTTTGCTTTTTTACAGCTAGTACAACTTGAGACTGTATAAATTTTAATCATGTACCTACCCCTTTCGCTACATGTTACTATCAGTTTAGTCTATTATACCATAAAAAACATCCGACTTGCGACCTATTTTTAAATTTTTTTGACTTTTTTCGTCATTTTCGTACTTTTTTCTTGACAAAATGAAATTTACAGCCATTCTTTATATTTCTTGATATAGATTTTTTTCACAATTGTCACGCTAATCATATACAAAATAATGATGAAAAGTAAAAAGATGAAATAAATCGATTTTAAAGGAGTTAGATGGAGAAGGCTAGCTAGTGGACTGTAGGGAAGGAAGGTCACAAAGGCTGCAGCCAATAAGGTTGTCACAAGGACTAGCCAAGCTGGACGACTTTGTAAAAAGGGAATTTTGGCTGAACGCAGCATATGGATAACCATGGTCTGTGACCACATGGACTCGATAAACCAACCTGTCTGAAACAAGACAATAAATCCTACGGCAGACTCCGCTCCATGGACATAGGCTTGACCTGTCGTCATGGGTACAATGATAAAATAGAGCAAAATAAAGGTCAAAATATCAAAGGCAGAAGAGATAGGCCCCATCCAAATCATGAAACGTGTGATGGACTTGGCTTCCCAGGTATGCGGATTTCTCAAAAAATCTTTATCCACCTTGTCAAAAGGCAAGGCAATACAAGACAAATCATAGACTAGATTTAGGATAATCAAATGGACTGGTGCCATTGGTAAAAATGGCAAAAAGATTCCAGAGACCAATAGGGATAAGATATTTCCAAAATTAGAACTCACTGTCATTTTGATATATTTAGTCATATTGGCATAGACCTTACGCCCTTCAACAAGTCCTTTTTCAAGCACCATGAGTTCCTTATCAAGTAGGATAACATCAGCTGTTTCTTTGGCAATATCTACTGCTGTATCAACAGAAATCCCCACATCTGCAACTTTCATAGAAGGAGCGTCATTGATCCCATCTCCCATATAGCCGACAGCATGACCATTAGCCTTAAATTGCAAAATAATCCTCGCTTTTTGGTCAGGTGAAAGTTTGGCGAAGACGGTTACCTCCTCTACGGCTTGGGCCAATTCTTGATCACTCATCTGATCAATTTCAGATCCTAACAGCATCTGATTGATATCCAAACCAACCTTTTCACAGACTGCTTGAGTAACTTTTTCGTTGTCTCCCGTCAAAATCTTTGTTTGAACTCCATGTTCTAACAGAGCCTTAATTGCTGGTGCTGCAGATGGTTTAGGAGGATCTAGGAAGGCTAAATAACCAGTTAGAATCATATCCCCTTCGTCATCAACTGTATAGGCATGACCTTCCCTCAAACCTGACTTATAGGCCACTCCCAAGACACGCAAACCTTGTTGATTTAGTTGTCTGACTTCTGCTAAAATTTCTTCTCTAATAGCATCTGTCAAGGGAGTAATCACTCCTTGGTATTCCGCATAACTGGAAATCGTCAACATTTCCTCTAGGGCACCCTTGGTTACCAAACTAACAACTTCGTGTTCATCCTTAACGATAACACTCATCCGTCTACGTTCAAAATCAAAGGGAAGCTCATCTATTTTTTGAAAAGTTTGAGCCAGATTTTGCAAGAGGGCGTGTTCTTTTGCTTCCTTTTCAGTCCGTTTGATGATGGCTCTGTCCATCAAATTTTTCAAGCCCGTTTGAAAATAAGAATTGAGATAAGCTCGTCTCAAGACGGTCAAATCCAAGCGTCCGTGGATGTCCAAGGGATATTCAAGGACAATTTCGTCTTGGGTTAGAGTTCCTGTCTTATCTGTACACAAAATATCAATCGCCCCTAAGTCCTGTATGGCATTGAGTTTCTTGATAACCACTTTTTCCTTGACCATAATGATGGAGCCTTTTGCTAGACTGGCCGTGATAATCATAGGAAGCATCTCAGGTGTCAATCCAACACCAACACTCAAAGCAAATACGCCAGCTTCCAGCCAGTCACCATCTGTTAAACCATTGGACAAGAAAACGATGGGCACCATAACCATCATCAAACGAATCAAGAGCCACGAAATACTATTCATCTCCCGTTCAAACGAAGTAGGCTCATCATAGGTGTTCAAAGTCTGCTCAATGGCCCCCATCATGGTATCATCACCAACTGCTAAAACCACGGCCTTGGCACTACCAGACAAGACATTGGTGCCCATAAAAGCGAGCGCTTCTGCTTCTAGCAGACTATCAGATTGTTGAACTGTTGCCTTGGTCAAGGCCAATTTTTCAACCGATTCACTTTCACCTGTCAAGCCCGACTGTTGTACAAAGAAATCGCGCGACTCAAATAAAAGAAGATCTGCTGGAATCATGTCTCCAGCGCTTAATTTAACCACGTCACCCACTACCAAGTCATCGATAGGTACTTCTTGGATTTCTCCTTGACGAATGACAGTCGCTGTGTTGACAATCATTTTTGATAGATTGGTCGCAGCCTTATCACTACGGAGTTCTTGGACAAAGCGTATGCCACCAGAAATGAGGACTAGGACAACGATGATAATAGAAGTCGTCGGATCCTCTTGACCTGGTTTTGCCAACCAGACATTGGTCACCAAGGAAATCACGGCGATGACCAGTAAGATGATCGTAAAAGGATTGATAATGGATTCGTAAATCTTTTTGAGGATACTGTCTTCTTGACCCTTTGTGATGGTATTTTCACCATATAGGTCACGATTTTTCTCCACCTGCTCCTCAGTCAATCCTGTTAGACTTGTCTTATAAAAAGATAGAGTTTCGTTTAAAGATGTATGAATAGCTGTTGCTAATCTTTCTTTTGTAGTTTTCATTGGTTTCTCCTATCTGTATGAATGATGTGTTTCATACACAGAGACCAATCACTTTATAAGGACAGAACGACACAAATCAGCGATTGGCTGTGTATGTGCGGTTCCGGATGATCGTCAATTTGCATCGTTTATCTCCTTTCTTTGATTTAAACAGTAGAAAATCCCACCATAAAATGGCAGGATTAAAAAACTAATTATCTGTTTTTCGTTCAAGCTTTAACTCCATAGGGCAATGTAATGAGCTTAGTCTTGGCCTTCGCGACCAGGACTGTTGACCAACGAGTAGTGTCTCCACTGCTTTGCGGTAGTCATCCGTATCCCTATGGTAGCCTCACCTACCGTTTTCATTTTTCAGTATAAACCTTTAAAATTTAAAAGTCAATCATTTGAGTTGTTTAACTCTTAAATAACTATCAACTCTTTTGGAGCTAGGGTCAATAATTCACAACCGGTCTCTGTAATCAGGATATCATCCTCGATACGAACGCCATATTTGCCTTCGATATAGATACCTGGTTCATCGGTCAAGGCCATACCTGCCTTAATAGTTTCTGTAGAAGTTTGGCTAAAGTAAGGCTCTTCATGGATATCCAGTCCAATACCGTGTCCGATACCGTGGGTAAAGTAGTCGCCATAACCTGCCTCAATGATAATATCGCGAGGAATTTTGTCAAAGTCACGGAAACCTAAGCCAGCCTTAGCCTGGTCAATCAAGGCTTGGTTGGCTTTCAAAACCGTATTGTAAATCTCTGCTTGCTCGTCGCTGACATGCCCCAGATAGATAGTCCGTGTCATATCGCTGACATAGTGGTCATAGAGGCATCCAAAGTCCATGGTAATAGCTTCTCCCAGCTCCACCGGTTTATGCATAGGATGGGCATGGGGTTTAGAAGAGTTGATACCGCTAGCTAAGATAGTGTCAAAAGACAAGCCAGATGCTCCCAACTCACGCATGCGGAAGTCAAGGAAGTTGGCAATCTCAATTTCAGTCTTTCCTGGCTTAATAAAGTCAAGCGCATCGCGGAAAGCTTGGTCTGAGATAGAACAAGCCTTGCGAATAGCTGCAATCTCCGCTTCATCCTTAATCATTCGAAGACCTTCAACAAACTGAGACTGTGGAAGCAAGTCAATTCCCTCAAAGGTTGCCTGCATACGGTGATAATAAGACACTGAAATCTCATCTTCAAAACCGATTCGAGACAAGCCCATGTCCTTAACAATTCCTGCAATGACAGCCAATTCATCACGATCAGCCACAATCTCAAAACCACTGGTTTCTTGCTTGGCTGCAATGATATAGCGAGAGTCTGTCACCAAGACCTGACGGTCACGGCTGATGAAGACTGTTCCGTTTGAGCCCCAAAAACCAGTCAGGTAATAGACGTTTTTAAGGTTATTGATGATGATGCCATCTAGTTCTTTTTCTTGCATTTTAGCTAGAAATGCTTGTACACGTTTATTCATGATGTAACTTTCCTTTCAAATAATGTCCTGTGTAGCTGGCTTCATTGGCCGCTACTTCTTCTGGAGTTCCTGTTGCGATGATGGTTCCACCACCGACACCGCCCTCAGGTCCCAAGTCAATAATATGGTCTGCCGTCTTGATAACGTCTAAATTGTGCTCGATAACAAGGACTGTATTGCCATCGTCAACAAAGCGAGCCAAGACTTTAAGCAAGCGAGCGATATCCTCAGTATGAAGCCCTGTCGTCGGCTCATCCAAAATGTAGAAAGATTTTCCTGTCGATCGTTTGTGAAGTTCGCTAGCCAACTTCATACGCTGGGCTTCTCCCCCAGAAAGGGTGGTAGCTGGTTGACCTAGCGTCACATAGCCTAGCCCTACATCCTTGATAGTCTGAAGTTTACGCTGAATTTTCGGAATGTGTTGGAAAAATTCTACCGCATCGTTGACGGTCATATCCAAGACCTGCGAGATATTCTTTTCCTTGTAGTGAACTTCTAGGGTTTCACTGTTGTAGCGGGTTCCGTGGCAGACTTCACAAGCTACATAAACATCTGGCAAGAAGTGCATCTCAATCTTGATAATCCCGTCACCTGAGCAGGCTTCACAGCGACCACCCTTGACGTTGAAACTGAAACGACCCTTCTTGTAGCCTCGAATCTTAGCTTCATTTGTCTGGGCAAAGAGGTCACGTATATCGTCAAAAACTCCTGTATAGGTAGCTGGGTTGGACCTCGGCGTCCGTCCGATAGGGCTCTGGTCAATGTCAATCAAGCGGTCTACATGCTCAATCCCTGTAATAGTCTTAAACTTACCAGGTTTGTCTGAATTGCGGTTGAGTTTTTGGGCAATGGCTTTTTTGAGGATGCTGTTGATCAAGGTTGATTTCCCTGAACCTGACACACCTGTCACTGCGATAAATTTTCCTAGTGGGAAGCGAGCAGTAACATTTTGCAAATTGTTCTCACGCGCTCCTGTCACTTCAATAAAACGACCATTTCCCACACGGCGCTCGTCTGGTACTGGAATGGCACGTTTGCCTGACAAGTACTGGCCTGTGATAGACTTACTGTTACGAGCCACCTGCTTGGGCGTACCTGCCGCAACAATTTCCCCACCAAAAACACCGGCACCAGGACCAACGTCAATCAGATAATCCGCCTCACGCATGGTATCTTCATCGTGTTCCACCACGATGAGAGTATTGCCCAAATCACGCATCTTTTTGAGACTGGCAATCAGGCGGTCATTGTCCCTCTGGTGGAGACCGATTGACGGCTCATCCAGGATATAAAGGACACCTGATAAGTTGGAACCAATCTGGGTCGCCAAGCGAATACGCTGACTCTCCCCACCCGAAAGGGTTCCTGCTGAACGTGACAGAGTCAGATAATTAAGACCCACGTTATTAAGGAAGGTCAAACGATCCTTGATTTCCTTGAGAATGGGACGAGCGATGATGGCTTCATTTTCAGACAAGGTTAACTGGCTCACCAAGTCTAAGTGGTCTGCGATAGACAGGTCTGAAATTTCTCCGATATGTGGCCCTTGCTCGCCACCCACACGGACAGACAAGGCCTGATCATTGAGACGGTAACCGTGACAGGTTCCGCAGGTCAGCTCATTCATGTAGAGGCGCATCTGGGTGCGGGTGTAATCACTGTTTGTCTCGTGATAGCGACGCTTGATATTATTGATAACTCCCTCAAAAGGAATATCGATATCGCGCACGCCACCAAATTCATTCTCATAGTGGAAATGGAATTCCTTGCCATCTGAACCGTAAAGAATCAAATCCTTATCTGCTTCTGACAAGTCCTCAAAAGGAGTATCCATGTCCACTCCAAAGGCTGTCATAGCCTGCTCTAGCATATTTGGATAGTAGTTGGATGAGATAGGATTCCAAGGTGCTAGCGCCCCCTCACGTAAGGTTTTGCTGGCATCTGGCACTACCAAATCAGTATCCACTTCCAGCTTGATGCCCAAGCCGTCACACTCACTACAAGAGCCAAAGGGAGCATTGAAAGAGAAGAGACGCGGCTCTAACTCTGGGACAGTAAATCCACAAACTGGGCAGGCATAATGCTCAGAGAACAGTAACTCAGAGTCGTCCATAGTGTCGATAATGACGTAACCTTCTGCGATACGAAGGGCAGCCTCAATGGAATCAAAGAGACGACTACGGATACCCTCCTTGATGACAATACGGTCAACTACGACATCAATATTGTGTTGCTTGCTCTTAGATAACTCTGGCAATTCGGTCACATCATAGACTTCCCCATCCACACGGACACGAACATAACCGTCTTTCTGAATCTTCTCAACAACACTCTTATGTTGGCCTTTTTTCTTGCGGATGACCGGGGCCAAAATCTGCAAGCGCTGGCGTTCAGGCAATTCTAAAACCTTATCCACGATTTGCTCCACAGAAGAAGCCTTGATAGCCCCATGCCCGTTGATACAGTAGGGAGTCCCCACACGCGCGTAGAGGAGACGCAGATAGTCATTGATTTCAGTCGTGGTTCCCACCGTCGAGCGAGGGTTTTTGCTAGTCGTTTTCTGGTCAATGGAAATAGCTGGGCTCAGACCATCAATGGCATCTACATCAGGCTTCTCCATATTGCCCAAAAACTGACGAGCATAGGCTGACAAACTCTCCACATAGCGACGTTGTCCCTCCGCATAGAGGGTATCAAAGGCCAGACTGGATTTCCCTGAACCTGACAAACCAGTCACTACAACCAACTTGTCTCGTGGGATCTCCACATCAATATTTTTCAAATTATGGGCACGCGCCCCATGAATGACAATTTTATCTTGCATCTTTGTTCTTTCTAGTCCATTATTGCTTACCATTATACCAAAAAAAGTGAGATTCTATTACCCAAAAGGCTGATTTTGTAGTATAATAGTACGGTGTGAAAAAATCTGAAAAATGAGAAAGGATAAGGGATATGAAACAAGTTTTTCTCTCTACAACAACTGAATTTAAAGAGATCGATACGCTTGAACCGGGTACTTGGATCAATCTCGTCAATCCGACTCAAAATGAATCACTCGAAATCGCTAACGCCTTCGATATCGATATTGCCGACCTTCGAGCACCGCTCGATGCGGAAGAAATGTCTCGTATTACGATTGAAGACGAGTACACCCTGATTATCGTTGACGTGCCAGTCACAGAGGAAAGAAATAACCGCACCTACTACGTCACCATCCCGCTTGGTATTATCATCACAGAGGAAACCATTATCACTACTTGTTTGGAACCATTACCGGTCCTCGATGTCTTTATCAACCGTCGATTGCGTAATTTCTACACCTTCATGCGTTCGCGTTTCATCTTTCAGATTCTCTATCGCAATGCAGAGCTTTACCTAACAGCCCTTCGTTCGATTGATCGTAAGAGTGAACAAATCGAAAGTCAACTGCATCAATCAACTCGTAATGAAGAATTGATTGAGCTCATGGAATTGGAAAAAACCATCGTCTATTTCAAGGCCTCCCTCAAAACAAATGAGCGCGTGATTAAGAAATTGACCAGCTCAACCAGCAATATCAAGAAATACCTTGAGGACGAAGACCTGCTTGAAGATACCCTGATTGAAACCCAACAGGCCATCGAGATGGCAGACATTTATGGAAACGTCTTGCACTCTATGACAGAGACCTTCGCCTCTATCATTTCCAACAACCAGAACAACATCATGAAAACCTTGGCCCTTGTGACCATCGTCATGTCCATCCCAACCATGGTCTTCTCTGCCTACGGGATGAACTTTAAGGATAATGAAATCCCCCTAAACGGAGAGCCAAATGCCTTCTGGTTAATCGTCTTTATCGCCTTTGCTATGAGTGTCTCGCTCACTCTCTATCTCATCCATAAAAAATGGTTCTAAGAGGAGTTCCTATGTCTCAGATTGATCTACAAAAATTAACAAAGAAAAACCAAGAGTTTGTCCACATCGCTACCCAACAATTCATCAAAGATGGAAAAACAGATGCTGAAATCAAGGCTATTTTTGAGGAAGTTATTCCCCAAATCCTTGAAGAGCAAGCCAAGGGTACGACCGCTCGTTCCCTCTATGGCGCACCAACCCACTGGGCTCATAGTTTCACTGTCAAGGAGCAATACGAAAAAGAGCATCCAAAAGAAAATGATGATCCCAAACTCATGATTATGGACTCAGCTCTTTTCATCACTAGCCTCTTTGCCCTCGTCAGCGCCCTCACAACCTTCTTCTCAGCAGATCAAGCTTTCGGCTATGGATTGATTACCCTCCTCTTAGTTGGACTGGTTGGTGGATTTGCCTTCTACTTGATGTACTACTTTGTTTACCAATACTACGGGCCTGATATGGACCGCAGTCAACGTCCACCTTTCTGGAAATCTGTACTAGTTATCCTAGCTTCTATGTTCCTTTGGTTGCTTGTCTTCTTTGCAACAAGCTTCCTACCAGCTAACCTTAACCCAGTACTAGCTCCAGTGCCACTGGCTATTATCGGAGCAGCCCTCCTAGCCCTTCGCTTCTATCTCAAGAAACGCTTGAACATCCGAAGCGCAAGTGCAGGACCAACACGTTATTAAGGGAACGATAAAAGCAACTGCAGGTGCGGTTGCTTTTTCTTGCTTTCTTGATATACAATAGAACTTCTGACTCTAATCCCTATAGCTTTCTCTTATATTTTGTGATAAAATAGGCTCAATCTATTTCTAGGAGGATGAGATATGGTTTCTACTATTGGTATTGTTAGTTTATCTAGTGGCATTATCGGAGAGGACTTTGTCAAACACGAAGTGGACTTGGGTGTCCAACGTCTCAAGTACCTGGGACTCAATCCTATCTTTTTGCCCCATTCGCTAAAAGGATTAGACTTTATCAAGAACCATCCTGAAGCTCGTGCAGAGGATTTGATTCATGCCTTTTCTGATGATAGCATCGACATGATCCTATGCGCCATCGGTGGAGACGATACCTATCGCTTGCTACCTTATCTTTTTGAAAATAACCAACTCCAAAAGGTTATCAAACAAAAGATTTTTCTTGGCTTCTCGGATACAACCATGAACCACCTTATGTTGCATAAACTAGGGATCAAGACTTTTTATGGCCAATCCTTTCTAGCAGACATTTGTGAATTGGACAAGGAAATGTTAGCCTATAGTCTTCGCTACTTTAAAGAATTGATTGAGACAGGAAGAATCTCAGAAATCCGCCCTAGCAATGTTTGGTATGAGGAACGAACTGATTTTAGTTCCAAAGCTCTGGGGACACCTCGTGTCAGTCATGCAAACACTGGTTTTGAGTTGTTGCAAGGAAACGCCCAATTCGAAGGGGAAATCCTCGGTGGTTGCCTCGAATCCCTCTACGATATCTTTGACAACTCTCGATACGCAGACAGCACGGAGCTCTGCCAAAAATACAAACTTTTCCCTGACTTGTTAGACTGGGAAGGAAAAATCCTCTTGCTCGAAACAAGCGAAGAAAAGCCTGAGCCGGAAGACTTCAAAAAGATGTTGCAAACTTTAAAGAACACTGGTATATTCGAGGTCATCAGTGGACTCTTGGTCGGAAAACCTATGGATGAAACTTTCTATGACAACTATAAAGAGGCACTATTGGATATTATTGATAGCAATATCCCGATTGTCTATAATTTGAATGTCGGCCACGCAACTCCAAGAGCAATTGTCCCCTTTGGCGTCCATGCCCATGTAGATGCACAGGAGCAAGTCATTCGCTTTGACTATAACAAAAAATAAATAGTTTCTCTATTTTTGTGCTTTTGTATTCGTTTTCGTTACAATTTGTATCTGAATTTATTGCATTTCGCTAATTTCTATGATATCCTTTTGAAGGAGGTGTATATGACAAAACAAAAAATTAATCGAATCGTAGGTTCTATTGGTGCCTTTATTGGAATTATAGTATTTATTGCCTACATACCTCAAATTATCGCTAATTTACAGGGAAATAAAGCTCAACCATTTCAACCTTTATCAGCTGCTATATCTTGCTTAATCTGGGTTATTTATGGATGGACAAAGGAACCTAAGAAGGATTGGATACTAATCATTCCAAATTCAGCTGGTGTTATTTTAGGTGGAATCACTTTTTTGACTTCACTCTAACAAATCTAATAGTATATATAAAAAGCTGGGAAAAATTTCTCAGCTTTTTTCTATATTCTCAGATATGCTAGTTACCTGTACACACTAATTCCTGCTTTTCCATTCACAATCATTCTCGTGGTCATCAACTAGTCCTGCAGCCTGTAGAAAAGACAAGACAGCGACTGGGCCTGTGAACTTGAAGCCTCGTTTTTTGAAATCTTTGGCTAATTTCTCAGACAAGGATGTTTTAGCTGGGGCTTGGCGGTAATCGGGAACATCATTAACGACAGTTTTCCCCTCAACAAAAGACCAAAGATAGACATCAAAAGAGCCGTACTCTGCCTGTAGTTGTAGAAAGGCTTGGGCGTTAGCGCGTGTAGCAAAAATCTTGGCTCTATTTCGGATGATAGCTGGATTCTCCAGCAAGGCTTCCAGTTCGGTGTCAGTCATCTCTGCGACCACTTGAATTTGATAGCCATGAAATGCTTCTCGGAAAGCTTGACGTTTGTTTAGTACCGTTTCCCAAGACAGGCCTGCCTGATAGGTTTCCATACACAACAACTCAAACAATGCTTGGTCATCATGGAGGGGCTGACCCCACTCCTCATCATGATAGGCAATGTAGAGCTGATTGGTCATCTTGACCCACGAACAACGTTTTGTCATGCTCTGCTCCTATTTGACCAACATTTTAAGGGCCGACTTGATATAGTTCTCAGCTGTATCTGTCGTTCCTTCAAAGAATTTCTTGATTTTCTTGAGCTCGGTTGCCTTGTAGCCCAGCGCCAGCATAGCCTCCATGGCTTCTTCCAGTTCTTGGTTTTCAGCACTAGCTTGCACTGCCACCTTGGCAGGAAGGTCATCTCCTGCAACTACTACCTTACCTTCCAAGTCCAGCACCATCTGCTGGGCTGTTTTCTTGCCAATTTTAGGGAACTTGGTCAAGTAGGTGATGTTCTTGGTTTCGATGGCTTGAACCAAACCAGCATTGTCATCGGCAGCGATAATAGCGAGAGCTGATACAGGACCAATCCCAGATACCGAAATCAGACTGAGAAAGAGCTTTTTCTCATCTTCTGAGCGAAATCCATAAAGCAGATGGGCATCCTCACGCACGACTTGATGAACATAAATCTGAGCCTCCTGATTAACCTGACCTGAGTAAGCATAGGGATTGGCCACATGCAAAATATAACCGATACCGTTGACTTCAAGAACAATGTATTTAGCAGTGATTTTGGTAATGATTCCTTTTAAATATTCGTACATAGTTTTCCTTTTCTCGTCTACTATTTAATCTACTTTATAGTATACCATACTTTAGACCCTAACCTTCAATATCCTAAGAGAATTCCTATCTGTCAGCATTTTATAGAGTAATAGTCCGAAAAAGAATATTTTAACAAAGTATGATTTTGACATAATCAAAATAATTAGCGACAAAATTTAAGAACAAAATTAAACGAACGAATTGCATTCTTAAAAAGCTTAGAATACTTTTCGTTCGTTTTTTATCTTTTATTTTTGCTCTGATTCACTCTACTTAACTTTAAATTTTAAAATAATAAAGCTATGTTGAGGAATCGTATAAGTCATACCTTTTGTATATATAAATTCAGAATTCTCAATATGAACTTTATCAGGCTCTGTCAAAGAATTCTCATCATTTATATTTTTAGATGTCATTTTTTTAACTTCTACAACTGAGCCATCCATACTCTCGTCTATGCCCTCAAAATTGATATTTATATCATAACCATTTACACGATTAACATTTGTAAGTGCAACATAAACATTCCCAACATCGTCTTTACTAACAAGTGTTGAAACACTAGTTACTCCATTTTCAAGTTTCGGAGATTTTTCTATTGAAGACTTAAGAATATTATCTCCAAAACCACCTTTATTCAACATTTCAAAAACAAGAGCAGATGGTGTAGCAAAATACTTATAATTCCCTTTACCAGTTTTTCTATCTGAACCAGCTTGAGGAACAGCTTGTATTACTGCCTGTTGTGTAGGTCCTAAAGAATCTCCACCTGAACTATACCAATCCACTAAAGTATGTTTTTGAATATAAGGGCTTCCTAATTTGACATATTCTAGTAGTGTTTTTGCAATATATAAAGCATGGGTTACCGACCTTACTTGCGGTTCTGTATTTCTAAAAATACCGTACTCACTGATAACAGGAACTTTCCCTTCAGGTAACATTTTTACATAGTCTGCGACATGTTTAATTCCTGTGTTTTCCGCTTTCAACATTGCATTATCATAGAATGTAAGGGGGTTATTTCCACCATTTACATGACCTGAATATGGATGAATCGTTAAACCATCGTAAAGGTGATTCTTCTTCAATAAAGCCATATGTTTTATGAACTGAGGTGATTCATAACTCGAAAACACATATGCCTGCTTCTCTGTGTTTTCTGTCTCTGAAATTTGTTTCATTGTGCGTTTCAAACTTTCCGCAATTTGAACATAGCCATCCTTCTGTACGGAATACGAAACTCGAATAGGCACCCCTTTCTTAGGAATCATCCCTTTAATACCATCACCAAACTTGATAGACCCATTACTATAGTCCACAACTACGTGTTTTGAAGTCTGAACAGAATTATTAAAATTAGTGACAACTTCCCATTCCTCTTTTTCCTTACCGTCTCCAACAAACACTCTAACTGAATCTTTTTCAATTGCTATAAAATTAGGATTATCAACAATTTTATTATCTATGTATTTTTTAGGATTCACATTTGCATAGCGCATATACTTAATCATATTAGCATTCCCGCTACTTTTAGAGGCAGATTGATTCCAGTTTTCTTCGTCAACTACGTATTGTTGATTAAATACAGCTGTTCCTCCCTCTGTGTAAGCTTGCTCCGTATTCTTTCCCTTAACAAACGCTGTCCAATAAGATTGGGATACTGTTCCATCACCACCAGCACCGCCTTGATTCATTTCGTTCCCAATTTCAAAAAATTTAATGTTAAATGGTTCCCTATGCCCTAAATCAGCACGAACTTGAGCCCAATCCACACCTCCGTTCGGATTCGTTCCAATTCTAGCATTTAAAAATTCCATCAAATCTGAAACATCTTGCGCATTACCTCTTCCCAAACTGTAGACATAGACCATTTCAGAATCAACATTCTGTGCGAATGTAGCGATTTCTGATAAACCAAAATTTGCTTCAATTCCTACTTGACCTGGATTGTTGTAAAATCCATGAATTTGTTTCCTTCGACTCTCTACAGGACCGATAGCTGTTTTCCAATTAAATAAATTAGAAATTGTCCCACCAGGATATCTTATAGAACCAAATCCCGCTTTCTTGTAGAGATTAACAAACTCATCTCGTACCTTCTTTTCCTTCTCATCAAAAGAACCATAGCCATTGAATGCATAACGATGATTGATACCAAATATATGCTTTGCATCTATTTTCCTTTCAATCTTACTGGTGTCAATTGAAATATTGACCAAATCATTCGATTGAACCTTCTTTATTAAACTGTTTAAATCATTGTAATATGATCTAAGAACATCAATGTTTTCGTCTCCTTTAATGCCTTCAATCGTTTCAACTAGCTTCAGTAAAGTCTGATAATCACTCTCTAATTTATTAATCCGATCACTCTTTATAACTTCCTTAGCAATCTTTAATAATGGGAACAATTTATTATCTATAAATATTTTTTGACCTTTAATGTTATATATTTGTTGCACTTCATCATGACTTAGGACGCGATTATATATTCTAATATCATCTAAATTCCCTCTCATTTGATGTGGGTCATTCCCTAAATTTTTATGAGAACCTATTAAAAGCGAGGTTAGTTGATTCACAGTATTTTTATTAAGAGGACTAACACTATCTAACAAACCATTTATATAATACGATATGGTCAATTCTTTGACATTGAAACTAATTGCAATATGTACCCATTCATTCTTTTTTATAACTTCTTTACTATCAATATTCACAGCGGCTATATATGTATTAAGTTGTCCATTTGCTTTAATATTTAACAAAGACCTTCCTTGTCCATCTTGTTGAAAAACAACAGCTGAAGAATTAGAATTCACTTCGGATATACTACTATCATATTTTAACCAAACTGTAAAAGTATAGCTATTTTTGGATGTATTTATTAAATCATTAACTTTGATATAGCTACCTGATCCCTCTCCAAAATTTACAACTTTACCGAATACATCATCTCCTGAGTCAATAATCTTAACATGATTACCAATAAGAGTTCCGGGATAATTAGAATTTATTCCTACCGTGGTATTAGAACCTATGGTATCCGCTTCAAAATCAAACTTTTGAATTAAGCCTTCAGACAGGTCATTTTCTCTCGGCAATAAATGAGAAACCTTGTGAGTAGACTCGTTTGAATGATTCGCAAATACGTTCTCAGTATTCATAAAATACATTCCAAGTCCTACTATACCGAAACATATGATTAAATTTTTGAATGAGCTGTGATTATTTTTCAAAAATAATTTTTTTATAAATCGATTCATGACTTCCCTTTCAATTTTTAATATATATCATTTTAAATTTTCATTTTTATATTAGCATGCAAAATCTACTCTAAAACCACTGCAAATAAATTATAAATATTTAATGCTAAAACAGCGACAACAACCAGTTGAAAAACTATCGCAATTTTAGCTTCTGATAGAATTTTACTGAATTTAGCTCCAAAAATTCCTCCAAAAATAGCGGCGATTATAATCACCATAAGCGTACGGCTATCATACTGATTAAATTTAGAAATCAACACTAACGAAATAATTTTAGAAAGTTGAGAGAAGAAAATAGTGGCGATAGAATAAACTGTCGCTTTTTTTATAGGTAATCCAAATAAAATTATAAAAAAAGATACATTGATTGGACCACCACCAATCCCTAAAAAACTAGATATAGCTCCTAATAAAAAACCACAGAAAAAATACCATGTCTTGTGAATAAAATTATATTGTTTAAAAAACTTTTTTGAAGCCAATAAAGCAAATAGCAACATAAGTACTGTGATAATTACTTGAACAAATTGTGCTATTCTTGACCCAGATAAAACTAAAAGGCAGTCAAATAGTAGACTACCTATATATCCTCCAAAAATAGAACCTATAGCAAGATAACTTAGTTCCATAACTTTTAACTTTTGACCAGACTGAATCTGTCTGACTGTTGATGAAATCGACATAACAAATACAGCAACAGAGGAATAGAAGGAAATAGTTGCCACATTATCCCATGCAATAAAATCAAGTACCGGTTTTATAATAACGCCTCCTCCCATACCGGATACCGCCCCTATTGCATTAGCTACTATGATGACAAGGAAATATAATATTTTTTGTTCCATACATACATCTCACTTCCTTTATTAGCTGATGTCCTTTACACAACGAAAACCCATATTTTGACTACTTGTCATAGCTGTTGTAGAATTTCTAGCAGACATTCTATAGCGATTGCAATAACTATAATGGCATAAAAAGGAACCTCCTTTTATAGCATACTGTTCATTATCACAGATTTGATGTTCTCTCCAAAAATCTTTACCAGACACAATCTGAAAAGATTGCAGTTCTATTTTTCCTGGATTTACACACCACTCCCAAACATTCCCTATCATTTGATAAAGACCATAAGGGTTTGGTTCATATGTCTTAACAGGAGCAGTCCCCGCATATCCATCATCTAATGAATTAAGAGTAGGGAACTGCCCTTGCCATGTATTGCACATATGCTTATCACTAAAGATAAGATTATCACCCCAATAATAATGCTCATACTCGGTTTCACCTTGAGCTGCTATTTCCCATTCTGCTTCTGTAGGTAATCTTTTCCCAGCCCATTGGCAATAGGCTAGTGCATCGTTCCGAGTAACATGTACTACAGGATGATCCATACGAGTACGGATATCTGTCATTGGTCCTTCCGGATGACACCATGATGCTCCTGCTATTGCTAACCACCAAGGTGTCTTCTGCATCTCTATAGAAATTTGATTTATATCCTCTATAAAATATTTGAACACATAAGACCAACCAATTTTTTCAGCGTCAGTAATATATCTAGTTTGTTTCACAAACTCTGAAAATTCTTGATTTGTTACTGTTGTCTCATCAATGTAGAAAGGAGCAATAGATATTTCAGTACGGGGACCTTCATAATCATACTCAAACCCTATCCTTTCATTTGTTCCGATACAATAATTACCACCAGGAATATAAATCATAAACATGTCCCTTCTTTTATAAGATATCCAATAAATCTAGTCTTTCAAACTGTTCCTCTGGAGCTTCGAGTTTCTTCATTTCTTCTACCAGCAAATGCTTCATACGGTCTTCTAATTCATCATCCTGAAGTGGAGAAGTTTGACCTTCATCAATTTCCAAATCAAAAAGTAAACTATCCTTTGTATACCCTGACATATCCCCTAAACCATCTAAAATAGCTGGTTTTTTTATAGGAATCTTATAAACTGGAAAAGGAGTTCGTTCAAGAAACTGTCCCATTTCAATTTCTGAAGGATTCTGCTCTCCTAAATAATGACGAATAGTTGTTGGGATTCCAGCATACTCATTTAAAGGAGAATTGTCTGGTTTTGGAGCTCTGAAATAGGTATACCGTCCATCTGTAATATTCACTGTGATGCCATGAGCACCATAAACAGCATACTCTTTTTCATTTTCTTTCCCATCTAATAGCGGTAACCAGGATTTTCCCTGTACTTCATCTGGAGTTGGGATATCAAAATAATCCAATATGGTTGGCATGATATCAATATTCTGTGATACTGTTTTTATTCTTTCGCCTTGTTTACGATGAACTGGGTCCTTGACAAACAAAGGAATTGCTGCTAATTCATTAAAATTATGCATATAATTTTTTCCGAACAGCTCTCTTTCTCCCAAGAAATATCCATGGTCAGATGTCACAATGATTAAAGTATCATCGTATATTCCTAATTCCTTCATTTTATTAATTAAGCGACCAAAATGGACATCTGTCATAGTCATAAGTGCAGCATACCGTTTTCGAATATAGTCTACCGCCTCTTCTGGGACATCTACTTCCCCATAATTTGGAGTTTCAAAATATGGTCCAGTATATACTTTATCATACAACTCCATGTATTTTTTAGGTACATCAAACGGTTCATGAGGATCAAAAACTTCTACTTGAATAAAGAAATCATCCTCATCTTTATTTAATTCTAACCATTCGCATGCCGATTTAAATGTCCTAGGAGTAGGATATTTATCCTCATCTTCATACCAATATTCACGATTCGCTTGATATTGCCGTCTTAGCTTACCATAATATTGTTCTGGCATCCACTCTGGATCTTTTATTCGTGAAATCCATGGATCGCCTTCTTGACCGCGATGAAAATCCCAAGTTGTAAATTGGTTAATATAGCCTTCGCCACCGAGTCTGAAATAATGTGTATGATCTGTCGTTAAGTGTGAATATACTCCATGCTCTTGAAGCACTTTTGATACAGTGATATCAAATGGCTCAATTGGTCCCCATGATCTCTCTAAAAAATTTAAACGACCAGTCATAATATCACGTCGTGCAGGCATACAGGGAGTTGAGCCAATATAATGATTATCAAAAACAGCCGAATCTTGAGCAAAAGCATCTAAATTAGGTGTCGCTACAAAAGAATTTGTATTATATGTTTTCAAAAAATCCTTTCGTAGCGTATCCATTAATACTAGAACAACCTTCATTTCCTACCTCGTTTTAATCTAAACAATGATTCCAAAATATGATAAGAAGATAGAAACTCCAATAATCACAAAAATCATTGACACAACGTATTTACCATTCCATTTTTTCATTAAATACAAACAAACTAATGTAAGAATTAAAGGTAACATATTGGGCAATACTTTATCAAGAGTATCTTGAAGCACTATAGCCCCATCGCCTTCACCAAATTGTAACCCTAATTTTAACTTAACTGTAGATGTAATTAACGCACCCGCTACCATTACACCAAGAACATTCGCCGATGTTGAAATTCTATCTAAAATCTTTTTCCCATTTGCCGATGTTAATAATTCTTTCCCTTTACTATATCCTATGTGAATACTGTAATATTTCAAAGGGAAATATAAACCATTTATCAGCAAGAACATCAATATTGGCCCCATCCAATTTCCTTGAACTGCAAATGAAGCCCCTATACTTCCTGCAATCGGAAACCATGTAAAGTTCAATAAGCTATCACCCAAACCAGCCAAAGGTCCCATCAAACTTGTTTTTACAGCAATAACAGATTCTTTTTCATCTTCAGTAGTGGTTTCTTCTAATGCAGTTGTAACACCTAATATGAACGGAATAAGTACTGGATGGCTATTAAAAAATTCTAAATGGCGTCTTTGAGCATTGACACATTCTTCTTTACTTTTACCTTTGTATAATTTAGACAAAACTGGTGTCAATGCAAATAGAGTACTTAGACTTTGTAATCGCTCATAATTGTGAGAGAATTGAATCATCTGACAACGCCAAAACATTTTATTCAAATCTTTTTTTGTTATTTTATTTTCGTTGGTCATAAATCAAACTCTCCTTCCCCATCTGCAACAACTACACTCGATTCCTCAGAATCTCCGTTTTTTTCTATTCCACCACGATTCATTAAAATATCATACAAGGCAGCTGCTGCAAGAGCAAAAATTGCAATGCCAACAGTTGGTATTTGTAAAAATGTTGCTAATGCAAAACCTAGTGTAAGAAAAATCCACATATTCTTTTTCAACATCATTGAAAGTAGCATAGCAAGACCAACTGCTGGAATAAGTTTAGAAGCAACTGTCAATCCAGTTAAGGCAAAAGCTGGAATAACACCTAGTGCAGCTTCTACTGCTGGAGCACCTAACCATACTGAGATAAACACTGGCACAGCTCGACTTAAAAAGAAGAATAAACCGCCCAAATACTGCAACTTATCAATTTTTCCAAATTCACCCGATTGAACAATTTTATCTGCCGTATGTACTAATGATACATTAGTAGTCATTATAATCATACTTAGTTGTTGAACTAGAAGCGCAACAGGTACTGCAACTGCAACACCTGCAGCCTCACCACCACCTGATAAAATACCGATAGCGACACCAACAACAGCTCCTGAAATAACATCAGGTGGTTGATAGGCTCCTACATTATTTGTTCCTAACCACAATAGCTCAAGAGTACCAGCGATAATCAATCCCTGCCCTGGGTCTCCCAGCAAGAATCCTACTACTACACCTGCTAATAATGGTTTTCGAAAGCCAAGGTGTGGTCCGAACTGGTCAAGGGCACATAGCCCCGCCCAAATCGCCACAATAAGCGCTTTGAAAATCATAAGATTTTCTCCTTTCTTTTATTTTTCTTTTGAATTTAATTTAATCAATAAAGGTCTTAAACTAACGTTTTATAATCCACCCTAGGATCTTTAGGAACCATTTGTACATTGATATGAATTCCTTCATTCATCAAATCAACAAAGGCTTGATGTTCCTCGTCTGTTACAGAGATTGCTTTCTCTAATCTTTTACGTCCTTCTTTAAATCTCATCCCTCCTGCATTAACTTCTTTAATTTTCAATCCTTCATCTACTAAAAATTTAATATCTATGGGATTTGTAAATAATAACATCGTTCTCTTTTTGATTTCACTTTTCTTCATAACCTCAGCAAATTGACGAACTCCAAAAATAACAACCTTAACACCAGGGGGAACGGCAAAATTTGCAACACTGTGCTGAACTGGATCATTTTTAGCTTCATCATTAATAATTAAGATTTGTTCAATTTCATAATTACGAGTCCAAGTAGTTGCCACTTGACCATGAATCAAGCGGTCATCAATTCTAACAAGTTCTACTGCCATTTCTATGTCTCCTTCTATAAATCAAATGAATCTTCCTCAATAGGTTCGGAAGTTATTGCCTTATCAACAATTGACATTGTATTTGGTAATATATTTTTTATTACTTCTGTTGCCTCTAACAAGCGTAACTCCGAGTGCATAAACAACTCAATTAACAAGGGTAAATTAAAGCCTGTTACGATCAATACATTTCCATTAGTTTCTAAAACACGATAAGATGCATTAAACGGAGTTCCACCAATAATATCTGTCAGGATAATCCATTCCTCATCTGGATATACGGACGTAACTGTCACAATTTCTTCATACATTGATTCTATCGTCGAATCCATTGTCACTGATAACGTATTAACACGACTTTGAGAACCTAAAATCATTTCTGCACTTTCCACCGCAGCTTTTGACATCGGTCCATGACTTATAACAAGATATCTCATCTTTTCCCTCCTAAATTATATTTCTGATATCGCTTACAATACCAATTATAATCTTTTTTAATCATTTGTCAACACTTTTTGTTCTATTTTTGTTATTTTTTTGTTAACAATGTGAGGTGGTGTTATTTTTTGTTATTTTATAGTGTTATTTCATGTCCTTTTGTTCTTTTTGATTGAAAAAATGACATTTTAATGATATTATAAATTCAAAAGATAACAAGAAGGAATCTACTATGAAAAAAAATGAGCGAATAAAATTTATCCTAGATACAGTAAACGTTAAAGGCTATGTCTCAATCCAAGAACTTGCTCAACATCTCAATGTATCAACTATGACAATCCGACGCTATTTAACTGAACTAGAAGAAAAAGATGAATTAATAAAGGTTCATGGCGGAGCAGAAAGTAAATTAGTTCGAAACGAAAAATCACAATTTGAAAAACAATCCTTATACATGAACGAGAAAAAAGAAATCGCAGATATCGCTTCTCACTTTATTAAACCTGGCGAAACTATCTTTATCGGTTCTGGAACAACATTAGAACAATTAGCATATAAAATCACTGAAGAAGATATACGAGTTGTTACTAACAGCTGGCCTGTTTTCGTCATACTAAATCAAAAAAATTTTAAGGAATTAGTATTAGTAGGCGGAACATATCGTGAACGAACAGGTGCATTTGTCGGAAAAACAGCATTTAATTGTTTAGAATCAATGAATTTTACTAAAGCTTTCATCAGCTGTAATGCTATATATGGTACAAACATCTCAACATTCACTGAAAGTGCTGGGGATATACAAACCGCAGCCTTAAATAAAGCACAAGAAAAGTTTTTACTAGTAGATCATTCAAAGTTTAATAAAATCGATTTCTATCAATTTTACAATTTAGAAGATATTAACTATTTGATTACTGACCACAATATAGAAGAAAAAACAATTGCGAAATACTCTCAATTTGTTAAAATTTTATCATCTAAAACAATAGATTCTCCTTTGTAAATTTAAAGTAGGAAATAGACATGAAAAAGATATCCGTACTAATCAAACCATCTTCATCTCTTTGTAATATTCGGTGTAAATATTGTTTTTATGCTGATGTAACTTCATTACGAGAAGTTCGTTCCTATGGAAAAATGAAACCCGAGACTACTGAAAAAATGATTGAACATTTATTTATAGATTTAGCTGACGGAGATGAGTTGTCCATAGGCTTCCAAGGAGGAGAGCCTACCTTAGCAGGATTATCTTATTTTAAGCATCTTATCACTTGCGTACAAAAACAGACAAAAAAAGTTTCTGTACATTATTCAATACAAACAAACGGAATTCTTATCAACAAAAAATGGTGTGAATTTCTCAAAGAGAATAACTTTTTAGTCGGTTTATCAATAGATGGAACACCCATTCTACATGATATGAGTCGACTTGACCCAAGAGGTAGAGGAACATTCCAAAAAGTAATACAGACAAAACGTCTTTTTGATGATTATTCAATCGATTATAATGTGCTTTGTGTTTTAACACAAGAATTAGCTCAACACGCAAAAGATATCTTTATTTTTTTAAAACAAGAAAATATCCACTATGTCCAATTTATCCCTTGCTTAGATGAACTGAATCCAAGCGAAAAAAGTTCTTATGCACTTACTCCTCAGAAATTCTTTCAATTCTACCATGACATCTTACCTCTTTGGCTAACTGAATTAGCTAGCGGGCACTATATATCCATTAAATTATTTGATGATATTTTTAATTTAATTGTAAGAAAAGAAGTAAACGCTTGCGGGCTTGTCGGAAATTGTAGTATTCAATATGTCATAGAAGGAGACGGAAGTGTCTATCCTTGCGATTTTTTCGCTTTGGATGAATACAGGATGGGCTTCATCCAAGAAATGGGATTGAAAGAACTCTTTTCTAGCAAAATTGCTAAACAATTTTTATATTCTCGTCCACTATCGAAAATTCCTTCCAAATGTACATCCTGCCCTTTTCTAAACATATGTCGTGGTGGATGTAAGCGAATGAAAAATTCAATGTACGTTGATGAACAAAATGAGTTCTGTGGCTATCAATCCTTTTTAAATGAATTTATACCTAAAATAACTAACATAATGGATTTGATAAATAATTATTAATCTATGCAAAAATGAGTGACTGAAATATTCTGGAGAACAGATTATTTCAGTCACTCATTTTCATGCTAAATTAAAATCCAATTTTTGTATATCTAATAATCTCAGCAAATCTTCTATTATCTCACTTCAAACATCATTTAATATTTCCCCAACTCACGGAGACTGGTGTGATTTTCCTGAATGCGTCGGAACATTTTTTCCATATCCGACTTGGTAAAATGCACCAAAACAGGACGTCCGTGAGGGCAGTTATAGGGATTGTCACATTGAGAGAGCTGATAAAGGAGTTGTCTGGCCGAATGGTCATCGATACGATGATTGGCCTTGATAGACCGCTTGCAAGACATCATGATAGCTAGCTCTGCCCGGTATTTCTTGATAGAAACTTCCTTGGTCAAAAGGAGCATGTCGCACATTTCATAGATGCCTGACTCAATCTCTTCTTCTGCCATCCAAATAGGATGTTCACGTAGGATAAATTGATTTTCTCCGTACTCTGCTAGAAAGACACCCACTTCCTCCAAAAGAGGCATTCTTTCCTTGAGACGAAGGGCATCATCCGCTGGAAATTCAAAGATATAGGGCACTAAGAGTTGCTGCTGGCTCTGGTCAACATTGCCAATGCTCTCACGATACTCCTCGTACTTGACCCGTTCCTGAGCCGCGTGCTGGTCTATGATATAGAGCCCATCTCGCCCTTGGGCAAAGAGATAAGTCCCGTGCATTTGCCCGAAAAATTCCAACTCTGGGAAGCTTGATGATTCTTCTCGCTCCAGTTTGTCATAAGCCTTATCAAGACTAGCTAGGTCTAACTCCGGATGATCTAATTGGTCATAGTTAGCAGGCTTTCTCTCTGCAAAATGCAGTTTTGCTGGCTTGGTTAGCTGATCCAAGGTTTCCTTGGCAAATAGGGTTAAATCCTGCCCTTCCTCAGTCAATTCCACCTGATAATCAGCTACTTCAGCTTGACTAGGTATTGTCGGCTCAGTATTCTCATAGTAGAGCGTATTTTCTTTGAGTGGGAGAATGGTCTGCTCCACCTTCTCACGATTTCGCACGGTCGATTTGGCAAGATTTTCCAAGGCATCAGGTATCAAAGTTTGCTCCTTCAGACTCTTGGAAATAGCTTCTGAGACCAGCGCCATCAGTTCTTTTTCCTTGGAAATCCGCACCTCTTGCTTGGTTGGATGCACATTGACATCCGCTAGATAAGGGTCGATATGGATGTGAATGACAGCCAGTGGAAAACGCCCCACCATAAGCTTGCTGCCATAGCCATCAAGAATAGCACGATTGAGCAGGAAATTTTTGATATAACGGCCATTGATGAAGAGACTGATATAGTTGCGGTTGGCTCTAGTTAACTCAGGCAAGGACACAAAGCCAGAAATTTCGAAATCAAGATCCGAATTCTCAATTTCAATCATCTTCTTGGCACTGGCCAAACCGTAAATCCCTGCAATTGCTTGGCGCAATTGACCAGTCCCAGCTGTCCGCGTCATTTCCTTGCCATCACTAATCAAACTAAAAGAAGTCTCAGGATGGGCCAAGCCCAGACGGTTGACAATATCAATGATATGAGACAACTCTGCTTGCTGGCTCTTCATATACTTAAGGCGGGCAGGCGTGTTGAAGAAGAGGTCCTCCACACAAACCTTGGTCCCCACAGGACTAGTCGCTGGGATGACTTCTTCTACTTCTCCCCCACGTGCGACTAGCTTAGTCCCATGACTCGCACCATCCACCGCCGTCGACAGAGTCAGTACACTGACAGATGCGATAGAAGGCAGAGCTTCACCACGAAAACCAAGCGTCCGAATCCGAAAAAGATCTGCCTGATTTTTTATCTTACTGGTCGCATGACGACGCAGGGCCAATTCCACCTCATCGTGGGCAATTCCATGACCATTATCTGTGATTTGAATCTTCTTGAGACCAGCTTCCTCAATCTCAATGATAATCTGACTAGAGCCCGCGTCAATGGCGTTTTCTACCAGCTCCTTAACAACGCTAGCTGGACGCTCGATAACCTCTCCAGCTGCGATCTGGTTTGCCAGCACCTCTGGCAATTCAATAATATGAGACATCTTTCAGCCCCTTTCTGTATCTATTTTCCTAGAAATTGATTAGTGCTATTATACCATATTTCAGATAGGACAGAAAAGCAAGCACCACATAGGAGCCAAATCCCTCCACATAGACAAAGTCCCTTGCCAGGGGGCATAAAATAGTGGTATACTCAATAAAAATCAAAGAGCAAACTAGAAAGCTAGGCGCAGACAGTACTTTAGTACGGCAAGACGACGCTGACGTGGTTTGAATTTGATTTTTGAAGAGTATTAATAAAGATGTACAAAAAGTGAGATTAATTTTGTATAACTAAAAAGGAGAGAAATTTATGAAAGTAGAACTACAGATTAGTGAAACTTACGAAGAAGAAAAGCTGATTGTTCAAGCACCTCAAGAAACCGATAAAATCCAGAAAGTCATCGAGTTCGCAGAAAATCTTGACCAAAAAGAAACAATCAAAGGAAAGATTAATGATCAGGTCTATCTAGTTAAGATTGGTAAGATACAACGCTTCTATATCGAGAATCGGAAGGTTCTAGCAGAAACCGCGAGTCAGACCTACAGCATTGATTTGCGACTCTATCAGGTCCTTGAAATTCTGCCAAGCAATTTTATTCAAATTTCCCAATCAGAAATCATCAATATCGACTCTATCTCTCATCTCAAGCTCACGCCCAACGGTCTGGTAGAAATCTTTCTAAAAAACGAAAGCTTCACCTACTCTTCACGCCGTTACCTAAAAACCATCAAGGAGAAATTAGAACTATGAAAAAACAAATCTTCCACGACGCAGCTACTGGTGTCCTCATCGGCCTCATCCTCTCTATCATCTTTTCACTTATTTATGCACCAAATACCTACGCACCACTAAATCCCTACTCTATCATCGGCCAAGTGATGGCTCAACATCAGGTTCACGGTGCCCTGGTCTTGCTCTACTGTACTCTTATCTGGGCAGCCATCGGTATTCTATTCAACTTTGGCAAACGATTATTCAGCCGTGACTGGAGCATGCTTCGTGCGACGCTTTCCCATTTCTTCCTCATGCTGGTTGGCTTTGTCCCACTAGCAACTCTGGCAGGTTGGTTCCCCTTCCACTGGATCTTCTATCTCCAGCTCATTATCGAGTTTGCGATTGTCTACCTCATCATTTGGGCTATTCTTTATAAAAGAGAAGCTAAAAAAGTGGACCATATCAATCAACTCTTGAAGCATAAAAAGTAAAAAGCTCATAATAAGCAAATCCGAGAAAGAAACTTCTCGTTTTTTCTTTATCCTGCTGCATCTTACTATCATAGCAGTTATTTTCAGATCTTCTTTGTAAATTTTCTGTAATTTTCTATCTTTTTTCAAAATATTCTTGCATTTTCCCAAAGTTTTTTGTAGAATATAGATTACATATCCAGATTATTCTGAAAATTCAAAAAGGAGTATTTATCATGTCGCAAGCTATTTCGTTAAATCAATCAACCTGGACAAGTAAACTAAAAGCAATGGGGCCTGGAATCCTAATGGCTTCTGCCGCTGTTGGCGGTTCTCACATTGTATCTTCTACTCAAGCTGGTGGTTCTTACGGGTGGTCTCTACTTCTCTTGGTCATCTTAGCCAATGTCTTTAAATATCCATTTTTCCGTTTTGGTGCTGAATACACCGCTGATACTGGAAAGACTTTGGTTGAAGGTTATGCCGAAAAAGGAAAACTCTATCTCTGGATTTTCTTTATCCTCAATATCTTTTCGGCTATGGTCAACACAGCTGGTGTCGCCATTCTGTGCTCAGCTATCATCGCCAGCGCCTTCCCAATGATCGGTCTGAGCATCACTCAATGGTCCCTCATTCTCGTTGCAGTCATTTGGGCTATGCTACTCTTCGGAGGCTACAAACTCTTAGACGGCATGGCAAAATGGATCATGTCAGCTTTAACCATTGCAACTGTTCTTGCAGTTATCATCGCGGCGGTCAAGCATCCAGAATACAGTTCTAATTTTGTCGAGAAAACACCTTGGCAAATGGCAGCTCTACCCTTCATCGTTTCCCTCTTAGGGTGGATGCCGGCTCCTATTGAAATTTCAGCTATCAATTCACTTTGGTCTGCTGAAAAGAAAAAGACCGTCAACTTTAACACCGAGGACGCTCTATTTGACTTTAACGTTGGTTACATTGGAACAGCTATCCTAGCTGTGTTCTTTGTAGCACTGGGAGCATTGATTCAATATCCTACAGGGCAAGCAGTTGAAGCTGCTTCAGCCAAATACATCTCTCAATTCGTGGGCATGTATGCCTCTGTTCTTGGCGAATGGTCCCGTTACTTGATTACCTTTATTGCCTTCCTCTGTATCTTTGGAACAGTTATTACTGTTATCGATGGTTACTCTCGTGTCAATCAGGAATCTCTCCGACTGCTAATCAGTCAAAAAGAAGACAGTAGTAAATCTTTGAACATCTGGATGACCATCACTGCTATCATCGGTATTGTCATTATCAAGTTTTTCGCTGGTCAGGTTTCAACCATGCTCCGCTTTGCTATGATTGGTTCTTTCCTGACAACACCATTCTTCGCTCTTTTAAACTACGCCTTGGTAACGCGTGAAAACAAAAATCTTCCTTCTTGGCTCAAACACCTTGCTATTGCAGGATTGATTTTCCTCTTTGGCTTCGCCATCTTCTTTATCTACGCACTCGCAATCGGAAAAGCAGGTTAACTGACAAGCGCGAGATGAAGATAATACTCTTCGCAAATCAAATTCAAACCACGTCAACGTCGCCTTGCCGTACTCAAGTACAGCCTGCGGCTAGTTTCCTAGTTTGCTCTTTGATTTTCATTGAGTATAAGGTTTCATTTCAAGAGAAAATTCAGCAAATATTTCTATGATAAAAAGCATAAGAACAAGGTTTTGAATACCTGAACTTATGCTTTTTTATGTTCTTAAAAACTATTTATACTCAAAAAAAACAGTTGAAAAATCCCAAACGCCTCTTATATTGATTTTAATTCTCCTTTTCCAACTCATACAAATCTGCGATAATAGCTGCGACATGTTTGATATCTCCCAGCATACCTCGCATTTCAAAATCAGCCAAGACAGGGAAACCAAAACGTTGACTGTATTGCTTGGCTGTCAGGCAGTATTGGTTATTAAAGTTACGATTTCCTGAACCAACCACACCAAAACACTTACTAGCATTGTCACCATAGGCGATAAAATCCCCAACGGGTGTCGTCAAAATCTCAACATCTCCGTTATCAACGCCATTCCCACCTTCGAGATAGGTCGGCAAAAAAGCGACATAGGGATGGTCCATTTCATAGAAATCTTGGCCTTCCTTGACCAAATCCTTGATATGAATCTTTTGAACCTCAATTCCCTCGTACTGGGACAAGAGATAGTCTTTCAAGCGCGTCACAAAACTTTCAGTGTTGCCACTCAAACTAATATAAACTAAAGAAATTGTCTTCATATGTACCTCCATGATTTTATTTTTAATCGAAAAAGAACTACCAAGATTGTATCTTGATAGTTCTTTTTTGTCAATACTTAGGCAAGATTTTCTGCTTCCTCTTCTTCTGCCAAGGCTTTCTGCTGACGCCACATCTTATAGAAGACAAGAGCTAGGAAGAGAACATTGATGACGATATAGAAAATGCTGACAGCTTTTGAACCAATACTCATTGTCAAACGCATGCTCTCATCTTGAACCAACTGCACAGCGTCCTGTAAACCAACATAGCCATAAATCGAACCGATAATAGCTAACAAAACATAGCCAACGTAAGTATAGTTTGCATATTGCAAATTCTTACGAATAAGGAAGACAATCGCTACGACCACTAAAATAGCAGATAGCACAATCAAGGCCATATTAAAAATAGAATGATACGCTTCTGCTACTCCATAGTTGTAATTAAGCTGGTCTTCTAATTGCTGAGCACTGACCCCTGCAACTTGTTTCTGAGCGGCACGAAGAGCTTCTTTGCTAGGTAAGGGACTCAATATTCCAAACAGAGACATAGCCGAAATAAGAGCAGACAAGATTAGCAAGACCCATAGATAAATCGGTTTCTTTTTCATAATAGAACCTCCTAATAATATTATTCATATTATAGCACCTTTTGTAAAGGAATACAAATCTTACAGTATCGTTTCTACCTGTTTTCGGTAGGCTTTTGGCGATTTTCCGCACAATTTTCGGAACACTTTATAGAAATATCCAAGGTTACTGTAACCAACAGCATAACAAATATCTTCGATACTGTCACTGGTTGAAAGCAAGAGCTGCTGGGCAGCCTTAATACGTTGTTTGTTTAGTAACTCTGCAAAGGTCGAATCGGTTTCTCGCTTAATCAACTGCCCTAAATAGACAGGATTGATAAAGAGAGCCTTACTGATATCCTTGAGGGAAAGTTCTTTCTGATAATCACGACCAATGACTTCCAGCACACTGACCACATTTTCATTCATACGGTATTGACCGAAAAAGCTGGTCAGAGTTTCCTTGATATAAGAAACCAATTCATCGAAGGATTGAATAGCATGAATGGTTTTGACAATGTCCGTCATATCATCAGCTTTTAGATGTTCAAACAAGTGAAAGACATCCATGACAAACTGGATAAAAAGCTGTTTGGTAATCGGAACACGAGGTGTATTTTCAAGAACTACCTTCTCCAAAAGATTCAACTCTTCCACGATTTGATTGAGATTCCCCTGAATGATAACCCTATAAATCGGTTCGTAATAGGCAAAGAGACTCTCAGACTGTTTTAAATTTACAGAACCGTAAAAGAGGGCTTTCTCAGCATTCAGCTTCCAGCGTTCAAAGTGTTCTTGATAGGGAGCTTCAAAGGGAGTAACGACTAAACCATCTAGGGGTTGATCAGAAATAAAAATCTGCCAGTCTTGACCCAATACATAGTAGGGAATAGTGAAAGAGCCTTGTTTTTCCTTGGATAGACCTATCCACCAATTCTCCTTACCTCCTAGATAACTAACAAATCCAGCCTCGTCTAAATCTTGACTGAGGGTCTGACTTTTCTTTCCTCTCTCGCCGAGCTGACCTGCAATCTTCTCCAGCAGATTTCCTAACTCTACCTTATCAACAGGCTTGACCAGATAGTCCACCACACTAAGGTTCATGGCTCTTTTTACATAATCAAACTCCTGATAACCTGAAAGCAGGATATAGGCAGCATCTGGTAAGATTTCTTTCATCTCCCGAATCATATCAAGCCCTGTTTTGTCGGGCATATTGACATCTGAAATGATGACATCGACGGGATTGTTCTGAACATATTCTAGGGCTTCATCGGCATGACTGGCTGTTGCGACGACCTCCATATCCCACTTATCAAAGGGAATCAAACGTTTCAGACCTTCTGTCACCATGTACTCATCATCTACTAATAATACTTTATACATTTTCTCCCTTTCTACTCATCTTGAATTGTAATACGATACTGAACACCTGCTTGCTCTGCAGACTCTATCGTAATGGCATAGCGGTCTCCAAAATAGAGCACAAAACGCTCATGTACATTGACAATCCCGATAGACTGCCTTTGATCACTGTAGCTGGCTTGGTGTTCAAAATGTCTCTGACTTAATTTTTCTCGAATACTTTCCAGCTTTTCAGCAGACATCCCACGACCATTATCTACCACTAAAATTTCCACAAAACCATCCTGTTTAAGAGCCTTGATACTAATCACATTATCTGTCCGTCTATGGTCAACACCATGCGCGAAATAGTTTTCTACCAGCGGTTGCAAGGTGAACTTAGGAATCTTCATATTCTCTAACTCTGGGTCTATCTTGAAACCATAGGCAATGGACTTGGGATAGCGAACCATGCAGAGATAGCTATATTTACGGCAAAATTCTAATTCCTGTTTGAGAAGAGTTTCTCTTTCGTCAGAAATATTGTTACGCAAGAGACTACTGAATTCATAAATGATATCTGCCAACTCATCTTGACTCTGCATAACTGCATACATGCGCAAGAATTCCAGCGTATTATACATAAAATGAGGATTGATTTGCGCCTGCAGGGCTCGCATATTGGCATCTTTTTGACTAAGCTCTAACTGGTAAATATCATGGATATTCTTTTCCAATCGATCCAACATATCATTGGTGGTCTCTGCGATTAGGAGCAATTCCTGATCCTTTTCAAGTGTGTCAATGCGAAGACCTTCTTCCCCTTGGGCAATAGCTTGGATGGAATCGACCAAATCCACTACCTGCTTTTGGTAATTAGCAAAGGTCTGCCTCAAAGTCAGATAGAGAATGACAATAAAGAGAAGGCTCAAGCTCACAATCAAAGCAGAGCTAGTCACTGTTCCTTGTAAAACAAAGTTTTTGGGAACTGCCACCTGAACCTGATAACCATGAGAAGTTAAGCCAACTAGCCAATTTTCACTCTCCTTATCAACTGTTTCACCAATATGAAAAATCTCCGTATCAAAAGGTGAGGTCACTGTTACTGCCATCGGAGTATGACCTCTAGTATTATCAATGGCATGGTATAAAACAGCAGGATCCAAGGAGATGTAAATCACTCCTAAGTCTTGATCTGACACTGGATCTGACACCGGAATGGCAAAACTATTTCCTGCTGGTTTGAAATCCTCAGCCCTGATTTTTTCTCCACTACGTTTGTCTTTAGTAGAAACATAGACTTCCTTGTAATCTTGAAAAGCAATGGCCACTCCAGTTACAAAATCATTTCGAACATAGAGGTCATCAACATTTTCATGCAGAGAGACCGATACATAAGGCGAAGCTTTCCGCTCTAATTGCCAGTAAAAATAGTCTGGCATGCTAAGGCTAAAGTATTTATAGATTCCCTCAATACGAGCTTGATTTTCAACTAAAGCCTGAGCTATTTGGGTTGACTCTCTATGGTAATATTCAATTTCACTCACTGTTCTAGCAGTTACACGCTGGGCTACTCTCTGGGCTTCCTTTTCCCGTGAATCCCAGTCAGCATAGGAGAGTAAGATTGCAAAACTCGCAATAATAATGATCATAACTGAACTGTAGGTTCGCAGAAGCGTATGTAGCCAAAACTGCTTCATTCTATTTTGTCGCCAATTTTTCATGGATACTTTCATAGACCGGTTCCAACATATCACTGATAAAGAAATGCCACATCCCAATTCCTACAAAGAAAAGAAGAGCAGGCATATAGTAACCAATTGCCACAAGTAGCACAGTTCCAAGGAGAACCTTTGCCACAGCTGCTAAACTCATAAAGATGCCAATCAAGGATAATTTGAGACTATTTCGATAAGATAGGTCAAAATAAACTTGTAATTTCAAAGATACTGTATAGGCCAAAAACAACAGGGCAACTACTAGAACATTAAAAAAGGTCGCAATCAAATGAATAATAGTCTGATGAGGCAATTGCACCAAGAGATACAGGCCATAGACCAAAACTAGATCCACCCCTAAAAAGCTATAGAAAATCAGGTTGCTTGAAACAAAATTTTGCTTATAAAGAGACCAAGCCTCCTTCAAGCTATATTCCCGAAAGCTATAACCATGTTCTGCATACAAGCTCATCAAGGTGGCACTAGCAGGCGCTAGGCCAAGGATAATCCCTCCTGCTAAAGTTAATAGCCAAAAGAAGGCTGTCGCAATCATCCCTAAAAAGAAACGATTAAAGACAAAGTCTAAAAATCTCCCCATGATATCCTCCTAAAAATAACTATGAAACTATTATATCATATTTCAAGCGTTTTCAAAAACTTCTAGTATCCATTTACAATCCCACCAAACCATGGTAAAATGAGAATTGTGAAAAAATTATCAGGAGATGATTCATGAAAAAATCTATCTTAACTACACTGCTTTTTGCAGTTCTTTACTTCCTCTGCATGGGGATTGGTGTCCTTTTGGGCAATCTCTTTGACCAAACTGGAAACATGTTTTATGCGCCTGCTTTTACTGCCCTTGTCGGCGGTAGCGTCTATATGATCCTAGTCGCAAAAGTTCCGCGCTTTGGAGCCATTACCACTATCGGCCTTGTCATTGCGCTCTTTTTCTTAGGAACTAAACACGGTGCCGGTGCCTTCCTTCCTGGAATTATCTGTGGCCTGCTAGCAGATGCAGTAGCTAACTTCGGAAAATACAAGGACCAAACTAAGAATTTCCTTTCTTTCATACTCTTTGCCTTTAGCACATCAGGACCAATTCTAATCATGTGGATTGCGCCCAAAGCCTATATGGCTACCCTACTAGCAAGAGGAAAATCCCAAGAATATATCGACCGTATCATGGTTGCGCCAAATCCTGGAACCATCCTTTTATTTATCGCAAGTATTGTCATCGGAGCCCTAGCGGGTGCCTTGATTGGACAAGCCTTGAGTAAAAAATTTGCACAGAAAATCTGATTACTAAAAAAGAGCCATACGGCTCTTTTTTATTTGGCTCTATAATATTTGTAGTGGGTAACCCCCTATGGATATTATGGCGCCTATTTTATTTATGGCTCAATTTCTTAGTCAAGAAATCTCCCAAGAATTGGATTGCAAAGATAATCAAAATGATAATGATGGTTGCCAAGATAGTTACATCGTGATTGTAGCGGTTAAATCCATAAGCGATGGCTACGTTACCGATACCACCAGCACCAACCGCTCCAGCCATGGCTGTTTCACCAACAAGTGAAATCAAGGTTACAGTCGTCACACGGATCAAATCTGGAAGACCTTCGGATAGATAAACACCTACGATATCCCAGAATGTCGCTCCGCTCGCTTGAGCCGCCTCAATAACACCACCATCTAGCTCAGCCAAGACAACCTGCACCTGACGGGCAAAGAAGGCAAAGACTGCAAAAGATAGCGGTACGATAGCCGCATTTGGACCAATGCTTGTTCCTACGATTAGATGAGAGAAGGGTGACAAGACTGCCAAGAGAATGATAAATGGTACCGCACGGAAAATAGAGGTAATCTTATCCAAAATCCAAAAGACAACCTTATTTTCCAAGACACCACCTGGCGCTGTCAAGACAAGGAAGAGACCTGCTACCAGTCCCAAGAACCCTCCGATGATGAAGGAAAGAACTGTCATATAGAGGGTTAAGTAGATGGCTGTTCCCCAGCCTGCCTGACCAGCCCAGCCCATTTTATAGACATTTGGCAAATAGGTTTGAATCAATGATTCCATCTTACTGTCCTCCCTTCAATACTTTTAGTTGTACGCCTGCTTGACGAATGGCTTCTTGAGCACCTGCCAACGCTGCTTTTTCACCTGACAAGACCACAACTAATTCTCCAACAGGAGTGCCATCGAGGATTTCGATATTTCCATAGAGGATATTAGCCGTTACTTGGTAGTGCTTGTACAATTCATTCAAAAGTGGCTCGTCTGTTGAAGCACCTGCATACTTGAGTTGCACCAAGAGACTGTTTTCAGACAGATGTTCCACGATTTCTTGCTTCTCAATCTTGACCATAGCTTCATCAATGCCTGTGGCTGTTGAGATAAAGTCTTGAGTCAAAGGCTGTTTAGGATCTGAGAAGATTTCAAGAACACTGCCCTCTTCAATCAAATGCCCATCCTGCATGACTGCCACACGATTGGCAATATCTTTGACAATCTGCATTTCATGCGTAATCAAGACAACAGTTAAGCCTAATTTTTGGTTCAAATCTTGCAACAAGGCCAAAATTTGCTTGGTTGTCTTCGGATCAAGGGCAGAAGTTGACTCGTCTGAAATCAAGATTTTTGGATCATTTGCCAAGGCACGCGCAATGGCTACACGCTGTTTTTGTCCTCCAGATAGTTGTGAAGGGTAGTTTTCAGCACGGTCTGCCAAGCCAACCAAGTCCAACAACTTGGCTACTTTAGCCTTCTTTTCTTCCTTGCTGAGTCCAGAGTGTTTGAGGGCAAAGGCTACATTCTCCTCTGCCGTCTTTTGGCTCATCAGGTTAAAATGCTGGAAAATCATCCCGATATCCTGACGTTTACGACGCAACTGCTCGGCTGTCAAGGTTACCTTGCCATCAAAAATCACATCGTCGTCAATGGTAATTTTCCCTGCAGATGGCTTTTGCAAGAGGTTAATCACCCGTACAAGGGTTGATTTCCCTGCTCCAGAATATCCAACGATTCCGTAGATATCCCCTTCTTGGATGTGAATGGTCACATCCTTGACCGCTGTGATGGTTCTCTTCTTTTGATGAAAAGTCACATCGATCTGATCTAACTTGATAATATCTCTACTCATAGCTTCTAATCAGCTCCTCTACTAATTCAATATGGGTATAGTAATCGGCGATTCGCACATTTTCATCTCCACCGTGGTCTCGGCTATTGGCATTTCCTAGACCAAAGGCTACCATAGGCACCTCTAGGGCATCAAAGACCGTATGCATAGGCCCTGTCCCCGCTGTCGTCGGCAAGACTGAAACGCCCTGTGGATAGAATTTCTTAGCCAACTCGATCACATTGAGAATGGCTGGTGCGCTCATATCGCTTCGATAGCTCATCTCTCCCAAGGTATAGTATAATTCTACCCTATCAAAGCCATTTTTGTCTAGCTGTTTCCGAATTTTTTCCAGAACATCATGCGGTTCTAAGCCCGGAACCAGACGAACCTCTAGCTTGGCACTGGCTTCTGCAGGCAAAATAGTCTTAACACCCTGACCTTGATAACCTGACTGGATTCCTTCGATATTAAGCGCTGGCTCGAAAAAGAAACGTTTTAGAAAGGCCATCCGCTCCTCCTGTAAGAGAGGCAACTCCAATCCATAAATCCGACTAACCTCCTCTGGGTTTCGTTGACCATAAGTTTCTAGCAAGGCCATTTCTCGTTCATTTGGCTCTTGCACTTCTTCGTACAAGCCTTCAACCAAGATACGGCCATCTGCAGCGCGAAGAGACTGTAAGGCTTGAAGGAGGTACCAGGGAGCTGATTCTACAACCCCACCATAACTAGAATGGATATCCACATCAGCACTTTTCACCTTGGCATCAAAGGTCACAATCCCCTTATTTCCACCAGAAATTTCCAGCTGTTCCAAGGCATTTTTGGTTCCTTGTTCCCAGACCAACAAATCTGCACCACGGAGTTTATCCGCATGTTTTTCCAAATACTTATCTAGGTCTGTCGAGGCCGATTCCTCCGCACCCTCCATGATAAAGCTGATATTGACAGGCAGGTCATCGTGGTGCTGCATATATTTTCTCAAAGCACTCAAACGAGCTGTGATATGACCCTTATCATCGTCAACCCCACGCCCATACATGAAGCCATTGCGAACTGAAAGCGTAAAGGGATCCTCTGTCCAGACCTGATCCCCATCCGCTGGTACAGTGTCATAGTGGTTATAGAAAATCAAGGTCTTGGCATCTGGGCGCGAACTCTTGAAATGCGCCATGACAAAGGGAGCCGTATAAGTCTCATCAATCTCCACTTCAGCTCCAACGCGCTTGAAAATCTCACCCAGATAGTTTGCGACTTCCTTGAGTCCAACCTGCTGGGCAAAGACCGACTTCTTAGAAATCAAGGTACGCAAAACCTCAAAATAATGCTGGGCTACATGATCCTTTTCAAATTTTTCAATCTGTTCTTGTTCACTAGGAAAAACCATATTCTCTCTACCTTTCTATGAAACTATAGTCTTCTTTACAATCCATGCTCTATACAAAAGCAAGAGGTGGAATTCTCTCTCCCACCTCCCTGTTTCTTATTACCAAACTGGTTGATCCAAACCGTCTGATGTTTCTTCGATAACTTTTTTCACTTCATCTGTATGGTAAGCTGCAACAACTTTCTTGATAGCATCAGCTTTTGGTGATGACTCCCAATCTTTTTTCGCAACGATGATGTTGTACCATTGTTTTGAGTTTTCATCAGCTTGTTCTTTGAAAAGTGCTTTTTTGTAGTCCAATTTTGCTTCTGTAACGAAGGTATTGTTTACAACGGCAGCGTCAACTGATGACAATGAACGAGCTGTTTGGCTAGCGTCCAATTCAGTGATTTTCAAGTTCTTTGGATTTTCTTTGATGTTAGCAACTGTTGCAAGAGCAGTTCCTGAAACGTCCAATTTAATCAAGCCAGCTGATTGAAGCAAGTAAAGCGCACGGCTTTCGTTTGTAGCATCGTTCGGTACAGCGATTTCTCCGTTTGCTGGGATGTCTTCTACTTTAGTGTACTTGTTGTCACTTCCATTCAAACCTGAGTAAAGGCGGATTGGAGAGATGTAAGTATCAGCAATCGCTACAAGGTCTTTTCCGTTTTCTTTGTTCCAGTTGTTCAAGAAGTTATAGTGTTGGAAAGCGTTCAAGTCTACTTCCCCATCAGCAGTTGCCTTGTTTGGTTGTGAGTAGTCTGTGAACTCTGTAAATTCCAAGGTAATTCCGTCTTTTTTAACCAATTCTTGAACTTTATCCCAACGAGCTTCTTCAGAACCGCTACGGTTAACAGTTGCGATTTTGATAGTTGTTGCATTGTCTGCTTTCTTTTCTGAGTTTCCGCAAGCTGCAAGAGCCAAACCTGCGACTGTAGCAAGGGCTGCTACACCAAGCCATTTTTTAATTTTCATGATTCTTTCTCCTTAAAAATAATACCGTACTAGTATCTCATACTTTGTTCAATTGCACAAATTGTTATTAGATAGTCAGATATATAGTTTAAAACTATACCTCTAAAAACTGAGAAATCACCCATCTTCATCAGAATGGATGATTTCAAAAAATTATTTAATATCAGCTTCTGCTGGTAGGTAAGTGTCTCCGAAGAATTGTTTAGACAATTTTTCAAGCGTTCCATCTTTGTAGAGTTCTTTAATGCGTTTGTCTACAAATGATTTCAACTCATCTTGACCTTGAGCAAGAAGTGGGTAAACGTACGGTTGTTGGTCGCTTGGAAGTTCAATGACTTTCAAGTTATCCAAACCTTGGTTCTTGATCACTGTTTCAACACCGATTTTATCAAAAATCTTATAGTCAAATTGTCCATCGCTCAAACGTACCATGATTTGTTGGAAGTCTGCCTTAGTATAGTTAAGGATAGTTGGGTTGTCCGGGTGTTCAGCGTTGTATGCTTCTAACTGCTTAGCTGATGTAGTGGCTTGAACGACTTCCGTCGATTTTCCACCGATATCAGCGAGAGACTTGATACTAGAGTCATCTTTCTTCACTACAAGGACATTAGGGTTTTGGGCAATTGGTGCGGCATAAAGGTATTTCTCCGCACGTTCTTTAGTGTAGCTAAGATTGTTGACAGCCATATTGTAACGGTCAGCGTCAAGACCTGCAAAGACACCTGACCATTCTGTCTTTTCAAACTTGACATCATATTTGTCAGAATCTTTAAAGATAGCGCGAACGACTTCAATCTCGTAACCAGTCAATTCTCCATTTTCTTCATAGATAAATGGTTTTGGCGAGCCATTGGTCGCAACGATGATTTCTTTCTTGCTAGCTGCTTCTCCTTCTTTCTTAGCACCACCTGAGCAAGCTGCTAAAACACCTGCAGCAATAAGCCCTAGAGCCGCAAGAGATGAGTATTTAACGATTTTTTTCATGTCATTTCCTCCAAAATAAAATACCTTATTATCTTATCAGAAAAAAAGTAATTATGCCATTATATGATATTTATCTCTGTGATAGATTTTCTTTATGGCTAATTTATACTCAATGAAAATCAAAGAGCAAACTAGAAAGCTAGCCGCAGGTTGCTCAAAACACTGTTTTGAGGTTGGAGATAAGACTGACGAAGTCAGCTCAAAACACAGTTTTGAGGTTGTGGATAGAACTGACGAAGTCAGTAACCATATATACGGCAAGGCAAAGCTGACGTGGTTTGAAGAGATTTTCGGAGAGTATTAAAAGACCAAACGTAAAACTGCAATTAGGACCACTCCAAAGAGAACCGTTCCGACTAGATTGCGGTAGCGAAAGGCTACCCAAGCTGTTGGAAAGACTGCTAAGAAGTCCAGCCATTTGATTTGAGGAAAGCTCCCAACCTTGCCTGTCACTACGCTTGAAAGAATCAAGGCAAAGATAATAGAAACGGGCAAGAACTTCAAAAAACGCTCAACGATCGCAGGCAAGCCCTTATACTTGACCAAGATGAAGGGAATTATACGGGGAATCCACGTCACCAAGCCAGAGAAAATAACTGCTAATAAAAGATACTTACTGACCATCTAAAACCACCCCCATTGTACAACCTAGCAAGGTCGCAAACAGAACAGCTAGTGACTGAGACACCACTGTCAAGAGTAAAAAGAAGGACACCGCAACAACTGCTAGGATAATCAGCAGATTGCGGACAGGAATTCGTCTTTGCATAATCTGGAATTGCGAAGCAAAAATTCCAATGAACATCCCAACCAGGGCAAAATCCAATCCAAAGATTTCTGGATTTGGAAGCAGACCACCCAGAGCCGTTCCGGCAACTGTTCCCACAAACCAAGCCACATAGCTGTTAAGATTGTTTCCGTGCATCCACATAGGATTGACCTTATCTGTATGGGCTAACTCGCCCATCAAGACACCATAAGTCTCATCCGTCAAGATACTAGACATACCGATATTGTGCCAGAGACTGGTATGACGGAAATAGGTCGACGCATGCAAACTCAACAAAAAGAGACGCAAATTGATCAAAAAAACCGTCATAGCAATAGCTGCCACAGGAGCTTGAACCGCAATCAGGGCCAACATGGCAAACTGAGCACTCCCAGCATAAACAAAGAGGCTCATCAAGCCCATCTCAACAGGTGTCACATAGGGCGCACCAATAATCCCACAGGCCAGGCCGATACTGACATAACCAAGGGCCGTTGGCATGGCTGCCTGCGCCCCCTCCCAAAATCCTTTTTCTTTCATCTTTCTCCTCGTATTGTCTTAATTTTTAAGCTGTTCCTAAATACAGCCACAGTACGGACTATTATAACACATTCAGGAAAGAGAAAAAAGTCTGCTGATTGTAGCTATCATAAAAAGACTGGCAATCCAGTCTCAAATATATATTATAGAAATTCTCCGCTAAATACTTTCACGAATATTCAGAAGCATGACAAAGGCAACTAGAAGAAATAGCAGTAAAACAAAGCTAACTGCCAGAGTTCCAAAGCTAGTAGCAATGGTTACCAAAGCTATTGTAAATAAGCTAGGTAAAACAACCGTAATAGCACCGATAGAAGATTGAACTGCTCCCATTGACTCCTCAGGTATTTGTTTAAAGACGAGTTCCTGTAATCGAGGAGAGAGAATACCTGCGAAAAAGGCGTCTAAGGCACTAAAGATGAGAATCCAGTCAAAACGAACTGTGGCAAATCCTACTAGAAGAAGCAACTGGATGACAAGTGAGGCATAGAGAGCTGTTTTTATAGAAATCGTATTTTTCAGATAGCCACTCACAAGACTTCCGACAATAAGGGCTGCTAATTCAAGAGTGGATAACAAGGCAAGAGATTGACCTGTTTGTAAATTCAAAAAGGGCTGATTCCTCAAAAACAGAGTAGTAATAGGAACTGTAACATTTATCACTGCTTGACTAATAGAGATAATAAACAAAACCAAGAGCACCTTATTCATATTCCATATCAATTTCGATGATTGGAGCAAATGCTGGCAAAAGGATTTTACAGAGAGTCCTTCTTGATAGCTAATCGTTTTTTCTACTTTCAAGAGGTCATTTTTTATGAAGAGGATACCTAAAAATGCGATTAAAAAGGTAAGAGCGTTCAGTAAGGAAATAAACTGGATGGATAGAATACCTAATAAGACTCCTCCTAGAATATTACTGATTGTTTTCACCAAACTGACAGTTGACTGTTTAAATCCAATAGCTTCTGCCAGATGATCTTGCCCAATAATTCTAATGAAAATCGGAGTGAGCATGGCGCCTGAAAAATAACTCAATGTGTCAGACAAGAGGTTAATCAGACAAATAAATGCTACTAGTACTAAGGAAAAGGACTGCCCTGAAAGTGATAAAGAAACTATAGAGTAAAGCAAAAATTTTGCAAAACTAATGACTGTGTATTTCAAGACACGATGATGTTGAAAATCCGCCAAAACTCCCAGAAAGATTTGCAGAACTTGGGGCAGGGTTTCTGAAATCGTGATAAGTAAAATCGCCAAAGGGGCAAAAGAGGCATCTGCCACATAATTCAAAAAGGCCAGATAAAAAATCGTATCCCCAACCGTTGAAATCCACTGGTTGATGGTTAATTGCCTAAAATCTCTATTTTGAAGAAATACTTTCATCACAACTCCTTTTTAAGTTCCAGTTGGAATTTTTATTCCAAAACATCCTAATAAATCCTGTATGCCCAGTCTATACCATATCATATAGATAGCCTACACAGCCTTTTTCACTGTACACCTCATCGTGTCTTTAGCTACTAACCAGCTTCCTAGTGTAATAACATCAAAATCTGACCAATGCCATTGTAGACTATATGCAGTCCAATAGGCCAATAAATGGACTTTGTCACTCTAAATAAGACTGCAAATATGAGTCCTCCACCCATATAGAAGACAAAGTCTGTCAAGACCCAACCGTGATTACTAATGTGCGAGACCCCAAATAAAACAGCGGAACCAAGTACATCTAGCCCCCATTTCTTTCCTTTTTCCAGAGCAGTCATCACTAATCCACGATAAATCATGTCTTCAAAAATGGGACCTGCAATCACAGGATAAAAAAAATACATCAAAAATGCTGTAGCCCCTGTAAAAGTCGGAGCGTAATGTTGATAAGAAATTGCATTTCTAGTAGGTGGAAAAAGAGAAAAGGTAACTCTATTCCAAAGAAACAGCAGAAGAAAAGCTGAGACACAATAAAACAAATAGGTCCAGCGAAACTTCTTACTGTTAATTCCTTGCCATTTTCCTGACTTAACCATAGCAAAAAAAGCAATAAAAACAACAAGAAAATGCAACATCATATCCGACAGATAATAGCCAAAGTCAGATAGACCAGTAACAAGGCCGCTGCGTAAAACTAGACCACTGAACTCCTGGTCAGCAATAACTAGTAGAAAAGCTATAATAAAGTAGCGGCGTAAGATTATCTTTTTCATTCTATTTTCTCCTATACTATGAAATAAAGACAGCCCCTACCCAAGAAAAAGGCAAGGACTTTGAATATCAATAACGACGTCTAGTCTCAGGAGCTGGAGGAGCAAAGTTAAAGTAGTTTTGCCATGAGGCACCTATTCCAATATAGCCTCTTGGGGGGTGCTCCTCTCCTCCGTAGACTGTCTCCAACTCAGCTTCTGTCAATTCCATTGTTTCTGCAAATTGTAAATTTAACATATTTACACTCCTTCAATTATCTTCATTTGTAAACCACTTCTGCGACCTAGGATTTGCTTCAAATGTCTTACAAGGACAGTATAACACGAAAATTGCCTTATTTCAGAAAATCGCATATTTGATATTTTTTCTTATAAAATTTTCACATTTGCGATTTTTGTGAATTTAACTCTTTCACTGATATAATAAAGGCAGTACTAACAAGGAGGAATATAATAGATGAAGAAAAGAAAAATCCAACTGATACTCCTACTTATTTCGGAGTGGGTTATTGTCATTCCATTTTTAACTAATCGATAAGTTCTTTGTATTGCTGCAAGCGCAATTCGAATAGAGCTGTTAATTGTGGATTTTCTAATACTTGCAGAGATTGGATAAAGTGTTCAATCTCTTTTTGATTGCTTCCTTTAGTTTGAAGAAAGACACTCATTTTCTTTAAAAATTGCCACGATACTTTCTCAAAAACATCGTACGGACGCAACATGTTCTCCAACTCGGCTTCGAAGATTGGGATGTAGGAGAAAAGTTTTCGCTCCATGAGTTCTGATAAGATATTTAAGAGTCCTTGCTTCATATACAGTCTATTATGTACCAACTCTTTAAATTCTTTGGATTTTTCAAGCAAAGAGGTTGATAAAAATATCAAATCTTGATTGCTCAGGAAGGGCATAGTATTGCAAAAAAGATAAAGTTCAAACCAGGTCCAAGACTCGATAGCATAGAGATAAGTAGTCAAAAACTCCCTATCCTCCTCTATTAGCAGATAGCTCTTATTTAAGGAATGAATAGCATTTTTAATCACAATGGCATTCAAACAACGATAGGTCTCTGCCATCTGTCCTTGCTCGACTTCCTCCAACAGTTGCTCTAAGCCAGCTATATCTTGGTGGGCAAAGCGATCCACAACCCTCCTACCAATCTGCATATGTGGAGATTCTTGATAGTTATTGAGCTTATGACCAAACTCATCAAAATTCATATTGATTCCTTGAATAGCTAGGATTAGCTTGTCCGCAGATAGCATAGACTGCCCTAGTTCAAACTTGGACAGCTGAGAGGCTGTTAGTCCAGCACAAGCTACATCTGACTGCTTGAGCTTTCTAGCCAAGCGCAATTCCTTGTAAAATTCCCCCAATTCCATTCTCTCAATCATCTGACCACCTCCTAGCTTTTGCATATTATATCATTATTTTTATAGTTTTGTCAAAATATTCTGACACTTTGGTGATTGAAAAAGCCAGCCTTAAGCTGACTCTTTATTCTATAGTATCAAAAGCGAGACTTGGTTTGGCATTGAGGTCCAAGCTTGCAAAGTTTTCTTTGTTCCACTCGCTGACGCTGGCATAGGCAATCATTCCTGCATTGTCTCCGCAGAGGCGCAGAGGTGGGATGATAACCTTGACATCTGTGATTTCGGCCGCTAGGCGTTCTCTGAGGCCTTTATTGGCTGCCACACCACCTGCCACGACAAGGATTTTAACGGGGTATTTCTCCAAAGCCTTCTTAGTTTTTGCCATAAGAATATCCAAGACAGCTGCTTGGAAGGAAGCACACAAATCCTCTGTGGACAAGCTTTCTCCCTTTTGCTCTGCATTATGGTGAAGATTGATAAAGGCAGATTTCAAACCTGAGAATGAAAACTCCAGATTATTCTCCTTAATCATAGCACGTGGGAAATCATAAATATCCTGTCCCTGATGAGCTAGCTCATCAATCTCACGACCGGCAGGATAGGTCAAGCCCATGACGCGACCGACCTTGTCATAGGCCTCACCAACCGCATCATCACGGGTTTCCCCAACAATCTTATAATCTCCTGCCTCAGAAACATAAACCAACTCTGTGTGTCCACCGCTTACTAAAAGTGCTAGCAAGGGAAACTCCAAAGGCTCCACACTCTGAGCGGCCATGAGGTGGCCAGCCATGTGGTTAACGGGAATTAGTGGAAGTCCATGCGCCCAAGCAAAGGCCTTAGCAGCTGACAAACCAACTAGCAAGGCTCCGACCAAGCCTGGTCCATAGGTAACCGCCACAGCTGTCATGTCCTCTTCGGTAATCCCTGCTTCTGCCAACGCCTCCTCGATGCAGGCTGTAATGACCTCGACATGGTGACGACTGGCTACTTCAGGCACTACGCCCCCAAAACGTTTGTGACTCTCAATTTGACTAGCAATGACATTGGACAAGAGCTCATCGTCGTTTTTCAAGACGGCAACACTAGTCTCATCACAGGATGTCTCAAATGCTAAAATATATCTATCCTTCATCTATTTCTCTCTTCATAATGATGGCGTCCTCGACTGGATCATGGTAGTAGGCCTTTCTCTCAGCGATGACTGCCATCTTTTCTTTCTTGTAAAATGCTTGCGCTCGTTGATTTGACTTTCTGACTTCGAGGAAAAGCTCCTTATCTGCCGGCAATTGAGCAAACAAGGCTGACGCAATTCCCTGACCCTGATAGGTTTGTTTGACAGCGATTTGCAGGACTTCTGCTTCAAAAAGATTCTCCTGCACGGCTAGAAAGCCAATCACTTCTGTCCCATCATAAGCCAGAGCATACCAAGTCTGGTCTTGGGACAAATCTGCTTGGATTTGTTCCAGCGTCCAAGGACTGACTGGGTAAACAGCTGCCATGACAGCGTAGATGGCTTGAGCCAGATCAGGTTGCTGTTGGATTCGTTTGATTTCTATCATAGGCGTTTAATGTAAGACTCGCCAGACTCTGTGTGGTTCTTGAGCCAGTTTTCCTCAGCCTCGACACGCTTGAGGTAATTCGGCACAAAGTCGTGCAAGGAGTCTGCTTCCTTGTCCCAGGCCAAAAGAGCTAGATTAGCTGCATTTGGCAAGGTTTCTTTGAAATTAGTCCTTGGCAAGTGTTCTTGAATCTGCTCCACAAAGGGGCCAACTTCTCCGACAAAGGTTACCTGACTAGCGCCCTTGATTAACTCAATCACTCGCTCAAAAGGCAGGTGTGCTTCTGGCATGACAGGTTTGGCATTTTCATAAAATCCTGCGTAAACATTGTTGCGACGCGCATCCATCAAAGGGACGAACAAGCCTTCTTGTTGGTAGGGCACCAGAGCCAAGAGACTCGACATACCAACTAACTCGATGTTCAGGGTATGAGCCAGCGTCTTAGCAGTGGCTACCGCGATTCGCAAGCCTGTGTAGCTACCTGGTCCTTCCGCCACCACGATTCGGTCCAAATCCTTGGGCGTCCAATCCAAACTTGCCATCAAAAAATCGATGGCAGGCATGAGGGTAATACTGTGATTTTTCTTGATATTAATCGTCGTCTCGGCAAGAACCTGCTTGTCCTCTAAAATAGCGAGAGAAAGAGCCTTGCTGGACGTATCAAAAGCTAATACTTTCATAACACATTCCTATCTTTTTGTCTGCTTACTATTATACTACAAAAGCTGGCACATGGGAATTTTCTTTATCCCCGAACCAAAAGGCCTATATTTAGCCCAAAAACAATTCGCAAATAAAATTCAAAAAAATCTTCACTTTCCCTTTTCTTTTCCGAATATAAAAGTGAACAAGAAAATTGAAAGGACCTCCGTAAAAAGTTTGGTAAGTCATGCTAGATAAAAAACACATTTTTAGAAGGATGAATTTTATCTGCTTCATCTCTTACAGTTTACTCAGTATTCTCAATGATTTAAACATTACTACTATCCCTTTACCAATTGATTTATCTGTTTGTATTGTTTTATTTTTATGCTTCAACTCTATTTTTGAGCAGAACAATGACTCCCATAAAAATAATAAGCCCTGAAAATTCCATTGTCATGTCATTTTAGAAAAATGCAAAGACCACCTCATCTTGATAGATGGGGTGGAATTTTCGTGTCGTAAATCTACTATCTCTATATCCCCAAACAAAAAGCCCCAGCATAAGCAGGGCATCTAAGCATTTAATCCAAAGTAAAATACAAACCAAACGACATAGGTTACGAGGAGGAGAAAAAGCGAGTAGAGAGTCACAAAGGTAATCTTCCACAAGAACTTGGTTTGTCGTTGTTCCAGTTTGGCAAATAGAAGATTCCCTCCATAAACGCAAGCAACAAAAACAATAAAAGCTACCAAGCGAGCTCCGATAGCAAAAGCAAATAAGTTATACATAGGGCAACCTCCTTGACTTAAAAACTATATGGAATTATGACAAGCAATAAATTTCACTTCCATTATCAATATAACACATTTTCTTTATTTTTGCAAACGCTTACTAAAGGAATCGTCCCCATACTTTCTCGTTTCCGTCTTTTACTAATTTTTCATTTTATGTTATAATTGAAATAATTGTAACGAATCAAGGTCAATCTAGACACAAAATGGAATAAAATCAAGCAAATCTCTGCTAAAAGTTTGGAATAAGCTGACCTGTAAAATAGAAAGGAACTATATGATTTACAAAGTTTTTTATCAAGAAACAAAAGAACGTAGCCCACGTCGTGAAACTACACGCGCACTTTATCTAGACATCGATGCTAGCTCAGAACTTGAGGGCCGTATCGCTGCTCGCCAACTTGTCGAAGAAAATCGCCCAGAGTACAATATCGAGTATATCGAACTCTTGTCTGACAAATTGCTAGATTACGAAAAAGAAACTGGCGCCTTCGAAATCACGGAGTTCTAATATGGCCTATACTCTTAAACCTGAAGAAGTCGGCGTTTTTGCCATCGGTGGTCTGGGAGAAATCGGGAAAAACACATACGGAATTGAATACCAAGATGAGATTATCATCGTCGATGCTGGGATTAAATTCCCAGAAGATGACTTGCTGGGTATCGACTACGTCATTCCTGATTACTCTTACATTGTAGACAATATCGATCGCGTCAAGGCTGTTTTGATTACCCACGGACACGAGGACCACATCGGTGGGATTCCATTCCTACTCAAGCAAGCAAATGTCCCAATCTATGCTGGACCGCTTGCCTTGGCTTTGATTCGTGGGAAACTCGAAGAACACGGCCTCTTGCGCAACGCCAAACTTTACGAAATCAACCATAATACTGAGTTGACCTTTAAAAATCTCAAGGCAACTTTCTTTAGAACGACTCACTCTATTCCAGAGCCTTTGGGAATTGTCATTCATACTCCTCAAGGGAAAATTGTCTGTACGGGTGACTTCAAGTTTGACTTAACACCAGTTGGTGAACCTGCGGACTTGCACCGTATGGCTGCGCTTGGTGAAGAAGGTGTGCTTTGTCTTCTGTCTGACTCAACAAATGCGGAAGTGCCAACCTTTACCAACTCTGAAAAAGTCGTTGGTCAGTCCATCATGAAGATTATCCAAGGTATTGAAGGACGTATCATCTTTGCATCCTTTGCCTCAAATATCTTCCGTCTCCAACAAGCAACAGAAGCTGCTGTTAAGACTGGACGCAAGATTGCGGTCTTTGGTCGCTCTATGGAAAAGGCCATTGTCAACGGAATTGACCTTGGTTACATCAAAGCTCCTAAGGGAACCTTTATCGAGCCAAATGAAATCAAAGACTACCCTGCAGGCGAGGTTCTGATCCTCTGTACAGGTAGTCAGGGTGAACCTATGGCGGCCCTCTCTCGTATCGCCAACGGAACCCACCGTCAGGTACAACTCCAGCCCGGCGATACCGTTATCTTCTCTTCTAGCCCAATCCCTGGAAACACTACTAGCGTCAACAAACTGATCAACATCATTTCAGAAGCTGGTGTCGAAGTTATCCACGGTAAAGTGAACAATATCCATACATCTGGACACGGTGGCCAGCAAGAGCAAAAACTTATGCTCCGCTTGATTAAGCCAAAATACTTCATGCCTGTCCACGGTGAGTACCGCATGCAAAAAGTCCACGCTGGACTAGCGGTGGATACTGGTGTTGAAAAGGACAATATCTTTATCATGAGCAATGGTGATGTACTTGCCCTTACTGCTGACTCAGCTCGTATCGCAGGTCATTTTAACGCCCAAGATATCTATGTCGATGGAAATCGTATCGGTGAAATCGGCGCTGCTGTCCTCAAAGATCGTCGTGATCTATCTGAAGACGGTGTCGTTCTGGCAGTCGCAACTGTTGACTTCAAATCACAGATGATTCTGTCTGGACCAGATATCCTCAGTCGAGGCTTTGTCTACATGAGAGAGTCTGGCGACTTGATTCGCCAAAGCCAGCGCATCCTCTTCAATGCCATTCGTATCGCACTGAAAAACAAGGACGCTAGCGTGCAATCAGTCAATGGTGCCATTGTCAACGCTATTCGCCCCTTCCTTTATGAAAATACAGAACGTGAACCGATCATCATCCCGATGATCCTCACACCAGATGAAGAATAAAGCAAGAAAACAGCCCCGACGGAGCTGTTTTTTCTATGCTTTCTTTTCTTGATTCTTAGAAATACTACGATTTTTACCTTCCAGATACACCATCAAAATAGAAATATCTGCGGGGTTTACTCCCGAGATACGGCTGGCTTGGCCGATGGTTTCTGGATTGATGAGTTTGAACTTCTGACGAGCTTCTGTCGCGATAGAATCAATGTCATCCCAGTCGATATTGGCTGGAATGCGTTTTTCTTCCATGCGCTTCATCTTGGCAACCTGGTCCATGGCTTTGGAAATATAGCCTTCGTACTTGATTTCTGTTTCAATCAATTCGATAATCTTATCATCCAAGTCCTCGGCAGCTGGTCCGATGAAGGCCACCACATCTTGATAAGAAACTTCTGGACGGCGAAGGAATTCCTTAGCTGTCACTGCATCGGTCAACGGCTTGAAGCCCATCTCCTCAACCTTGGCATTGGTTTCCTTGAGTGGCTTGAGTTTGATGCTGTCTAGGCGCTTCATCTCATTGTCAAATTGATTTTTCTTGATTTCAAAACGAGCCCAGCGTTCATCATCCACAAGACCAATCTCGCGTCCCATTTCTGTCAAACGCATATCGGCATTGTCATGACGGAGAATGAGACGGTATTCAGCACGACTGGTCAAGAGACGGTAGGGTTCAATGGTTCCCTTGGTCACCAAGTCATCAATCATGACCCCAATATAACCGTCACTGCGCTTCAAAATCAATTCAGGCTTACCTTGGATTTTCAGAGCCGCATTGATACCCGCGATAATCCCTTGACCTGCTGCTTCTTCGTAACCTGATGTTCCATTTGTTTGACCAGCTGTGAAAAGTCCTGAGATTTTCTTGGTTTCCAGAGTCGCACGCAACTGATGAGGCAAGACCATATCATACTCGATGGCATAACCTGTTCGCATCATCTCTGCATTTTCCAGACCTTTAATGGAATGAACTAGCTCACGTTGGACATCCTCAGGCAGACTAGTTGAAAGACCTTGGACGTAGACTTCCTCTGTATTGCGCCCTTCTGGCTCAAGGAAGAGTTGATGACGTTCCTTGTCCGCAAAGCGCACAATCTTGTCCTCAATTGACGGACAGTAACGAGGCCCCACTCCCTTGACCACACCTGTAAACATAGGCGCACGATGGAGGTTGTTTTGGATAATCTCATGACTGGTACCGTTGGTATAGGTCAACCAGCATGGCACTTGGTCTTTGACATAATCCTCATCACGTGAAGTGTATGAGAAGTGATTAGGCGCTTCGTCCCCTGGCTGAATCTCTGTCACATCGTAGTTGATTGAAGAAGCCTTGACACGTGGAGGGGTTCCTGTCTTGAAACGACCGATTTCGAGTCCTAATTCCTTGAGATTATCAGCAAGGTTAATAGAAGCTAGGCTGTGGTTAGGACCTGATGAGTACTTGAGGTCTCCGATGATGATTTCCCCACGGAGGGCGGTCCCTGTCGTCACAATAACGGCCTTTGCAGCATATTCTTGATGGGTAGCTGTACGCACACCGACAACCTTGCCATCTTCCACCAAAATCTCATCAATCATGGTCTGACGAAGGGTCAGATTTTCTTGATTTTCAACCGTCTTGCGCATCTCCTTAGAGTAAAGCTCCTTGTCAGCCTGCGCACGAAGGGCACGGACAGCTGGCCCCTTCCCTGTGTTGAGCATCTTCATTTGGATGTAAGTCTTGTCAATGGTTTTGGCCATCTCGCCACCGAGGGCATCGACTTCACGCACGACAATCCCCTTGGCAGAACCACCGATAGAGGGATTACATGGCATGAAAGCCAGCATTTCAATGTTGATAGTCGCAAGCAAGACCTTACAGCCCATACGGCTAGCAGCTAAGGAAGCCTCGACCCCAGCGTGTCCCGCACCAATTACAATAATATCGTATTCTTCAGTAAAATTATAAGTCATATTTCTCTCCTATTCCGCAAGATGAATGTGTCTTAGTTGGCCGTCCCAATCTGGTAGGGCTGTTTTTAGAAAGGCTGGAACTAGCTGGATATTCTGGAGCTTATCCAAATCAATCCATTCGCAAGGTTGCGTCTTCTCATCTTCCTGCATGGTCAATGGGGCATCTTCAAGCAAATCCACCAGATAATGAAACTCGATATTGTGATAGGAAACACCGTCCTGTTCAAAACGATTTTCAACCACAAAAGCTAGCTGCCCAGCTTGAGCTTTGACACCCAGTTCTTCCCTCACTTCACGGACTACCGCATCTTCCGTTCTTTCGTTAACTTGGATCGCACCTCCAATAGTGTAATACTTGCCCTTATCTTTGGTAACTAGGAGCTTGCGATTTTGAAGAATCAAAGCTGTCGCCCGAACACCAAAAACTGTATTTCCTGTCTTTGTCCGAAAGTCTTGTTGAATCATTCTTGTCCTTTCCCTTAAACGACACAAAAACAGTCAAAACTTCAAAGAAGTGCAGGACAAAAAAGCCTGCAACATCCATGAGCTTTGACCATCATTTCTATTGCTTTTATTATTGTAGCAAATTGAGAAAATTTGTCAATCTAAATGTATTGACAAACTTGTCCATCTCGATAAGCATTGTCAATCAAGCCACCACCTAGACACTCTTCGCCATCGTAAAAGACAACTGCCTGTCCTGGTGTGATGGCACGCTGAGGTTCCGCAAAGATAACCTCTGCCTTGTCTCCTTTGACATGTACTGTCACCTTAGAGTCGGGCTGACGGTAGCGGAATTTAGCCGTACATTCTAGCGTAAATTCCTCTGGCATCTCACGAGTAAAGTGAACCTGACTGGCCTCTAGGCTGGTTGACATGAGCGAATTATGGTAGAAACCTTGGCCTACATAGAGAATATTCTTGCTCAGGTCTTTTCCGACAACGAACCACGGCGCATTGTCACCACCGTGTTGCCCACCGATACCGAGACCGCCACGCTGACCAATCGTATAGTACATCAGGCCAGCATGCTCACCCATATCGCGACCATCCACAGTCATCATGCGACCAGGCTGAGCTGGCAGGTAGTTGCTGAGAAAGTTTTTAAAGTTCTTTTCTCCGATAAAGCAAATCCCTGTCGAGTCTTTCTTCTTAGCAGTCGCAAGTCCTGCTTCTTCTGCTAGTCTGCGAACTTCAGGCTTTTCCAAATGTCCCAAAGGGAACATGGTTTTTTGGAGTTGTTCTTGCGAAAGTTGGCTGAGGAAATAAGTCTGATCCTTGCCATTGTCCACGCCACGAAGCATGTGAACTGTCCCGTCCTCATCACGCGCCACTCGGGCATAATGGCCAGTCGCCACATAGTCTGCCCCCAAGGTCATGGCATAGTCCAAAAAGGCCTTGAATTTGATTTCCTTGTTGCACATAACATCTGGATTTGGCGTGCGTCCTGCACGGTATTCCGCTAGGAAATACTCAAAAACGCGGTCCCAGTACTCTTTTTCAAAATTGACAGAGTAGTAAGGAATGCCAATCTGGTCTGCCACAGCAGCCACATCCTTGTAATCTTCGGTCGCCGTACAGACGCCGTTTTCATCTGTGTCGTCCCAGTTCTTCATGAAGATACCGATCACATCGTAGCCCTGCTCCTTGAGAAGAAGAGCCGTCACCGACGAATCAACACCACCACTCATCCCCACGACAACACGTGTTTTAGAGTTATCACTCATGAGAAGTCTCCCATCTATTCGTTTATTTATACCCCTCAAAATTCTATTTACTATGACTTTCAATAGAATTTATTTGAGTATAGTCATTTCGTTTGCTTTTAGTAGTAAAATGGTCTGAGAGACCATTTTAGCCTATCATCTTAAAATGAAAATATGATAGGTAACGAGTCGCAGGCATAACTTGAGTTAGGCAAGACGAGTTAACAACGTAATAAAAGATAAACGAAATGACTAGTTCACGATTGAAGGTCGTGTGTGCTTTAACGATTGAAGGTCGCTTGAGCAGTATTCATTATAACATGCTTGGTTGGAGAAGACAAGAAAGAGGCTGTCAATAGACCAACCTCTTATTCTGAACCTATCAATCTAGCACTTTCTAGCTTCATTCGCTCTCTTAGCGACTTCAATCTGGTATTTCACTTGGTCAAATCCTGTACCCCCCAAGGAATTTCGTCTTTGAACAGCAGTTTTAGATTGTAAGTAGACATAAATATCCTCGGCAATGAGGGAATGATAGGTTTGTAATTCCTCCAGACTCCAATCTTGAATATTTTTAGCAGACTTGATAGAGTCTAGCACTAATCTTCCCACAACCTCATGAGCTTCTCTAAATGGCAAGCCTTTCCCTGCCAAATAATCTGCCAACTCAGTCGCATTTGAAAAGTCCTTCTCTGTCGACTCTTGCATTTTTTCCTTGTTTACCTGCAAGCTAGATAACATACCTGCCAATACATCGAGGGAATTTAAAATCGTTTCGACCGTATCAAACATTCCTTCCTTATCCTCTTGCAAATCCTTATTATAAGCTAAAGGCAAGGACTTCATGACTGTCAATAGTCCAAACAGATTCCCATAAACTCGACCAGTCTTTCCTCGAATCAACTCAGCCATATCTGGATTTTTCTTTTGGGGCATAATAGAGGAACCTGTTGTAAACGTATCTGACAAGGTAATGAATTGGTACTCAAAGCTACACCAATTGATCATTTCTTCACAAAAACGGCTCATATGCATCATGAGTATGCTGGCATTAGACAGAAATTCTAAGATAAAATCGCGGTCACTAACAGCATCCAAAGAATTTGTATAAGGTTGCTTAAACTCTAACAAATCGCTAGACAATTGGCGATCAATGGGGAAAGTCGTTCCTGCCAAAGCTGCCGCACCTAGAGGGCATAGGTCTGTATGCTGCTGGTTAAATTCAAAACGTTCACTGTCTCTCTGAAACATATTGTAATAAGCCATCAGGTGGTGGGCAAAACTAATAGGCTGGGCATGTTGCAGATGGGTATAGCCCGGCATAATAGTCTCCACATGATTTTCCGCCAAGTCTAATAAAACACCCTTGAGATGAGCCAGTTTATCTAGGACATGGTCTAGTTGCTCCTTGAGATACAAGTGCATATCTGTCGCAACTTGGTCATTTCGAGAACGAGCTGTATGTAACTTCCCTGCAAGGGGACCAATTTTTTCTGTCAGCAACACTTCCATATTCATATGAATATCTTCGTTTGCGACATCAAAGTCAAGTTGGCCTGCCTCTAGCTCTTCTAAAAGCTCTTTCAAGCCTGCTTGAATCTTTTCTGACTCCTTCAAACTCAAAATGCCCGTCTGACCCAACATCTGAACGTGGGCTAAAGAACCAATCACATCAAATTTAGCTAATTTCTGGTCAAAAGATATACTCGCACCAAAGCGCTCTACCCAGTCTTCGACAGTACCTTCAAAGCGACCACCCCATAATTTTGTATTCTTAGCCATATCACATCCACCTCTCTAGTCAATCGTCCTATTTGGCGCTTTTTTGAACCTCAGAATGAACCTTGGTTGGAAGTCCCCACAACTTAATAAAGCCAACAGCTGCATCTTGGTCAAAGGTATCTGCACTGGTATACGTCGCCAAATTTTCATCGTAAAGAGAATTTGGTGATTTCCGAGCCACGACCTGAGCACTTCCCTTATAGAGTTTGACTTTTGCAGTCCCATTGACAACTTTTTGAGTTTCTTTAATATAAGCAATCAAGGCTTGTGTAGCCGGACTAAACCACAAAGCATTATAAATGAGATTTGATAATTCATTTTCTATGATTGGTTTAAAATGAGCCACTTCTCTCACAAGCGTCAAATCCTCAATTTCCTTATGAGCTGTCAGCAAGGTCACTGCACCTGGACACTCATAGATCTCTCTTGATTTAATCCCAACCAAGCGATTTTCCACGTGGTCAATCCGTCCGACCCCATGTTTTCCAGCTATTTCATTGAGTTTTTGAATCAAATCTGCCAATTTTAGCCCTTCTCCATTGAGGGAAACAGGGACACCTTCACTAAACTCAATCTCAATGTATTCTGGCGTATCTGGAGCTTGCTCTGGAGAAGTTGTGATGCCAAAGGCTTCTTCTGGAGCCTGATTCCATGGATTTTCCAAAATACCACACTCATTGGCACGTCCCCAAAGATTTTGGTCAACAGAGTAGGGATTGTCAAGATCAGCAGGAACAGGCACCCCATTTTCCTTGGCATAATGAATTTCTTCCTCCCGAGACCATTTCCATTCACGAACTGGCGCAATCACTTTTAAATTGGGATCCAAGGCTGCAATCGATACTTCAAAACGTACTTGGTCATTCCCCTTACCTGTACAACCATGAGCAATGGTAGTCGCTCCTGTCTGATGCGCTATTTCAACCAATTTTTTAGAAATAAGAGGGCGGCTCAAGGCAGATACCAAGGGGTACTTTTGTTCATAGTAGGCATGTGACTGGAGAGCCACTAGCACATAATCTGTAGCAAATTCGTCCTTAACATCAATGACATAAGATTCGACTGCCCCAACCTTAAGAGCCTTATCATGGATGAAATCTAAGTCTTTCCCTTCACCCACATCCATACAAACTGCAACAACATCATAGTCTTTCTTTAGCCAGGTAATAGCAACTGATGTATCCAAACCGCCAGAATAGGCCAAAATTACTTTTTCTTTACTCATGTTCTTTTCCTTCTTTCTATTTTTCAATGGACGCTTTAAAGGCATCCTCAATGAGTTTGTCTAATTCCCCAGAATCCTTCAACTTTTGAATGGTTTTATCGATTGCCTCTTTCAATTCCTTGCTATCTTTTTTCATAGCGACCGCGTAGGAATCATCTTGCTCTTTTTCAAAATTGAGTTCTGCGATTGCTAAATCAGGATTATTTTCTACAAATCCCTTGGCAACTGGTTCTTCAAAGATCACTGCATCCACTTGTCCTGATTTTAAATCAGTGATTAAATTCCCATTTTTAGATAGAGATACGAGGGAAGAATTTTGTAGCAAATCTTTCGCCATCGTCTCTTGAATCGAACCTTTCTGTGCTCCGACCTTTTTCTGCGCCAAGTCGTTGACAGACTGATAAGTGGCTAAGTCAGATTTTTTGACAATGAGCTTATTTTTTGAAGTATAGTAGGGAGTTGAAAAATCGAACACCTTGCTCCGTTCATCTGTCTTAGAAACACCAGATATGGCAAGATCGGCTTTTCCTGATTGAACACTAGCCAGTACATTGTCAAAACTCATGGGAGATAGTTCCAATTCGACACCTAGTTCTGTTGCGATAGCCTTGGCTAATTCGATATCTGAACCCACAATCTGATTTTTCCCATCAACCACTTTTTGGTATTCAAATGGAGCAAAATCTGGATTGAGGGCTACAACCAATTTTCCTTTGGACTTGATGGCTTCAATTCCAGCTGATTGATTGTTACTACAAGCAAATAGTAGGGGGAGCATCACTAAACCAAACATCGTCATCAACACCTTCTTCATCTTATTCATAACAAAGCCTCCTTTATGTTTATTCTTTTTGGTTGTATAAATAATACTCCTATACTCATCGTTTGTCAAGCCTAAATTGAAAATTTTTTCAATTTGAAACAAAAAAACCTAGAAATACTACATAAAAATGTCATTCCTAGGCGTATTTATGCTATTTCTCTCTGAAAAACATGAGTATTCAGTCAGTCAAAAGGAGCTGAATGAACTCATTTTCCCTCGCCCAATTCAATAATACGATGACATTGTTGGGCTACATAAGCATCGTGGGTCACAATAATAACTGTTTTCCCCTCGCGATTCATCTCTAAGAGAAACTTCAAGACCAAATCTCTATTTTCAGGATCCAGCGAACCTGTAGGTTCATCGGCTAAAATCAGCTGGCTGGGTTTTAAGATGGCTCTAGCAACTGCAATTCGTTGTTGTTCGCCACCAGACAACTCGGAGACCTTTTGATGCAAAGTAGCTGACAAACCTACTCTCTCTAAAATCTCTTCCACCTTTTTGAGCTTGTCTTTCTTGGACAATTTCACATATTTCAGCGCCAGCATAAGATTGTACTCGACCGTTTCATCATCAATCAGGGCAAAATTTTGAAACAGATAAGAGATATGTTCACGGATTATTGTTTGTGATTTAGCAGAATTGACCGCTAGATTTGTCTGACCAAAAATCTCATACCGTCCGCTATAATCACCATCTATCAAACCTAATAAATTTAACAAGGTCGACTTACCACTACCACTCTTGCCAACAATGGCTACCAAATCCCCCTGATCAATCCTGAGAGACAAGTGATCCAAAATCACTTTTCCCCCAATGATTTTGGTAATATTTTCCAACTCAATCATAAGATGCCCCCTTTCAATAACTCTACTAGACTTCTTTTCTCCATCCTAGAAGCCAAGCCTAGCACAAATAGTATATCCAAACATGTAAAACCTGCAAAAAGTAGGAGTGGCAAGAGCGCATGGGCAAAGAAAATCAAGACTAGAAGAGGCAGACTATAGCCCAGCAAGAGCAGAACGAGGAGAGGACGGTAGCGATCGACCAGTTTCCACCCCATAAACTTCTTGGTAATAATATCCCTGCGCTTCAACAAGAAAGTGGTAACGAGTAAAAAGTAGGAGACAATCATACTGAGAAGAGCAAATAAGGCAAAAAGAACGTTAAAATTACGAACAGAATCCCGATAGGTATCAACCATACCCTCTTGAATTGCTTGAATCGATGAAAATTTTAAATAATTTCCATCTGACAATTTCTCAACTAACTCTGTAATCTCTTTTTGATGTTGAACCGTATTTTCAATTTTAATCGGATTATTTAAGCCAGTTGTTGACAGGGAGGCTTTCTCATCCCACATCATATCAGAATCATTGACCAAGCTAATAATTGGATTGGAGAGATTTTCCTTTCGCTTATCACTATATGGGAAAAATGACCAATCTCCTTCATAATAGGCAATCTCGACATCCATCTCCTCTATCGTTCGTTTTTGCTGCTCTTCATACTTCATCGAATGAAAGGCAATTAACTTCCCCAAGAGCTGATTTTTATCTTCTTCACCTTTCGTACTTGCTGGCATCAAAATAACTTTTTTAATACCGGTATCTGGTAGCTTGAATCCCTTGCTCTTTAGAAAATTGCGATTGGCATAGTAAACATCCACCGTATCTGTTAACTGATATTGCTGAATCTGTTCTGATTGGACAAAATTTTTTACAGGAAGACTGCTACTCTGCACATAGCCCGCCTGCGTTTTTTCTACCAAATCCTGATAAAATCGATAGAAATAATCTGTAGATTTCCCTGACCCTGCTAGCTCTTCTTGCCACAGATTATCATTGAGTTTGAAGGTTTCCAAGGTCAGGTAATTACCTTGACTTACCCACTGTTGCTGATAAGCAAGTTCTTTGTTTTCTTGTTCTAAACTTCTGCCCACCCCAATCAGTAAGGCCGTCAGTAAAATAGTTGTCCCTATTTTCATCACATAATTGAAGATAAGACCAAGTTTGACAGATGAAAAACCTTTCAACATGGAACTGACTGTCATTTTCTGAATCATCAGGTAGGTCAGCCAACTGATGAACAAATACAACTGTAAAAGTAGAAATTGGGATAAGAGTAAACTTGGGAACAAAAGTTTTGGTCTATAGTCCAGCACTAAAAATAGTCCCAAGTCAATGACAAGACTTCCACCCAAGAGAAGATAAAAATTAGTCTTTACAAAACCAGCTAAAATCGCCCTGCTTTGAAAACCAAGTAACTTTTGAACCCCCACTCGTTTCATCTCCATCATCGGCTGATAAACTGTCATTAAAATCACAAGCAAGATTGCCAAGATAAAGATAATGATAGATAGTAACAACTCTTGATTTAGCACTCCAACCTGACTTCGGTAAGTGGGTTCTAATAAAATCGTCTTATCTATCTGGAAAAAATCACTCCACTTTTGTAGAATGGTATCACGATCTATCTCTTTGCTGGAGGTAATCATGTAGCGCCCATTTACAGTATGGGATTTATCCTCAATATAGGATCGAAAGGTCTGGAGTCGAATGAGTTTCACCTTTAAAAAGGTGGGAATGGTTCCTAGATTATTGGGAAGGTCCTGGTTGCTATAGACTCCCTTCTCATTCTTTGAAAAATCAAGAGAAGTCAGACCGAACTCCTGATAGGGGAAGGTTTCCTTATTAAAAACACCAGCCTTGACGGCCTCATCGCCATTATCTACTTTGATAATAGAGACCTTGTCTTGACTTGCAACCTCTTCAAAAAACTGGAGAATCGTTTCTGTCGGTTTAGTGACATCTTTCAAGTACAAGTCAAATGAATAAGTTGTCTTGCCCATCTCCTGAATCCGCACTATTTCTCGTGTAACATTTACATTCAGGACAAAAAACGTAGTACACAGCAAGAGCAAGAGCATACAAAGATGACTGATTTTTTTCATAGAGATACCTCCCGTGAAGAGACGAAAGCGAGATAGGTGCAGGTACTTTTTATTTTTTACTAAATTTTAAATAGGTGTAAATAAATCCTGCACTTATAGCCAGAGTTGTCCACCATTTAAAATCAATATTCAAAAGTGAAAAGATTACAAAACTGATGATTAGCGAGGCTAAAAGATAGACAATGATTAAAATTTTATTTTTCATAGGAATTGCCTTTCTAAATAGATTCTAGTATTTACAGCTCATTTGTAAAGTTTACAATAAGCCACTAGAGCAATCGTCTATCAGAATGTTCTTTTATCTGTTAATAATCCGAGAAAATCTTGTCGTTTCAAGTCGGAGAAATGTTTGGTAGAAAGACTTCCTTTTTGAAGTCCATCATCTCTAACCTGTAAATAATAGCTATGTTGGCTTGTTTTAATTGTCAAAAAATCGCCAAATATAAAAACTCTTTTCCAGTTACGAATCTCAAATTCTTTCATCTCTGATTTTAGAATGCGGATAAGTCCTTGCCGCAAATCACGATGATGCTCACTTGTGAAAGTCATCCCATTCCCAAGATTTCTTATCAGTAGTTCATCTGGAGTCACCATCACCAGCGCTATTTTAGTTAAGAAAATTTCAACTGTTGGTGGTAAAATCGCCAAATCAAACCAGGGATGTAGGTAGCGATAGGCTAAGAAATAATGAGGCTCCTCACCCAATCCTAGTTGTTTATATAAGTCCTTGACCTCACTATCTAACCTCGTTTCAAAAGACACATCCGAATGCGCTTCTTCCTTCTTCTGATTAAAATAACGCATCCAGACTAGGAAACCTATAAAGACTAGGACAAATATTCCTGATAAAAGATATTTTAAATTGTAGTTCATCACTTAACCTCCTGATTCACGCTTCTGCCTAAAACAGAGGCCTATCTATTTTGAAAAAATTTCCATAACAACTTTAAATAAGACTGGTAATATTGTATCAAGCTAGAATTCTTTCTTTTCTAGCTGCATCATAATTCTTTGCTGAATACAAAGTTAAGGGCACTGTATTTGTTAACGCTTACACAATCCCTACTTTACCTATATTATAAATCAACATATATAACCTGTCAAGCAATTAAAGAAAAATATTAAATATTTTCAAGTAGTTTCAGTCTTGAATACAATCAAGTTGAAAGGAATACCGTGTGGTTTTTGAATTTTTGAAGTTTCATAGGTCAGTTTGTTGGATAATGTTATAAGAAAATTCATGCTCATCAATAGAAGGCTTAATTCCCCTACAATTATCTGTTTACCTCTGTTATACATTCTAATTTTCTTTAGTCAGCGCAACATCTTTTTATTTTTTGCTGGATTTTAAGTCTTCAAAATAATACTAAACGAAACTAAAATGAATACTCCTTACTTTTCTTGAGAGTGAAAAAATACAATAAGATGATTGTAGTGATTACCACAAGATACTGACTAATAGACATCGTATTTGAAGCCACAAATACAGGTAAAGAATAAAAAGGAAGAAGTTCAATTGCTTTGATAAACAAATCATTACTAGTATTCATCATAATCGTATTTAATATATTAGGGACAAAGAGTAGTAAAGCTACTAAAATACCAAATACCAAGCCACTTTTCAATTTGTATAAATAGAAAATGTAAGATAATAGAAAATAAACTAGGACTAACAAAATTGTATTGACTACAATGGCTACTATAAAATCTAATCCTAAAGCACCTGGAACACCCAATTTACTTACGATGACTAGTAACACAATACCATTCAAAGCATAAATAATGGAAACTGAGATGGCATATAGAAAATTAGACAAGACGTAAATCATCCGATTTTTCTGTTGATTATAAAATAAACTGATCGTATTGTGGGAAAAATCCCTGCTAATAATTCGGTTAGCATGTATAACAGCCATTAACATACCGAGCATAGCATAAAAGTTTGAAATATGCTTAATACCAAGTGATGTCCCTTGAGTATTTAGAATAAAGAATGTAACCAATATCGGCGGTATAAACGAGATAATCAAACCGAGATATATTACGCCTGATGAATATAAATCCCTTATATTTTCTTTAAGAAAATTCAATTTATTTAATTTCATGATTATAACCTTCCTTTATTTTGAACGATTTAGATAAATATCTTTAAGCGTCTCTTTTTTAGTTTCAAAATCAACTACTTTAATAGAGTTTTCATTAAAAAATTTAAAAAGCTCACTACTTTGAATATTACCAGACATAGTAATTTTCAGTCCCTCTGCCTGAACAATATCCCCAAATTCTTGTTTGGTAATGAAAATGTCTCTATCTGTAGCTGATGAAAAAGCTATCTCAAACAAGCAATTATGACTATCTTTTCCTACTTTTTGAAATGTCAAAAGCCCGTTCTCCAAGAAAAGAACCCTCTCACAAATTTCTTCAATATCTTCTAATTTATGACTCGATATTAAAATTCCCACATTTTCATGTAAAGCTAAATTTTTTAGAACCGCTAAAACTATTTGTGACGATTCAATATCTAAACCATTAGTCGGCTCATCTAAAATCAATATATCAGGTTCCGTAACAAGAGTTAGAAGCAAAGCTAATTTTTGTTTTGTACCCAAAGAATAGGTCTTTACTTTTTTATTAATAGACTGAGTCAAATCTAACTCTTGGATCAAACTTCCAAATCTTTCTTGATTGTAGTCAACACCATATAAATTTGACAAATATTTTAAATTCTCTAAACCTGTTTTAGATAAAAATAATTTTGGTTCTTCGATTAAATACCCAACATTATCACTACTTATAATATTCCCTGAAGTCGGTTGATTATTCTGAACAAGAATTTTCATCAACGTACTCTTACCAACTCCATTTCTCCCTACTAGACCAACAATTTCACCCTTGTTAAGTGCAAAATTTATATCTTTGAGAATGATTGAATGACCATAATGCTTACTTACATTTATAACTTCCATTTTTTATTCCTCCCTGTATTTTGTATCTACAGTATACCTCTTCTTTACTCTATTTTAAAATTAGTTAACTTTTTTCACACATTATTTTAGTTTTCTTTTTTACTATTCCTGTTATTATGATACAATGTTTTTAATTGGATTTTATTATTTGTTAACTTTTTTCACGAAAAGGAGAAAATTATGCGTTATGATTTTGGAAAGGTCTATAAAGAAATACGTGAATCAAAAGGCTTGACTCAAGAAGAGGTCTGTGGAAATGTCCTCTCAAGAACTAGCCTATCAAAGATTGAAAGTGGCAAGGCAACTCCAAAATATGAAAATATGGAATTTCTTCTCCGTCAAATCAATATGAGTTTTGAAGAGTTTGACTACATCTGCCATCTCTATCAGCCGAGCCAACGAACAGAAATCATGCAAACTTATCTCAATATGACTTCTATAATTGGTAGTAGTAGTCTAGTTCATTTTTTTGAAACATGCCAAGACTATCTCAAAACCCACTACGACCTGCCTATAGAAGAAATAAGGGATATGCTGGAAATTGTCATTCATATCCGTCAACATGGTACAGAGCAACTGTCAGACCAAGTAAAACAGACTATCACAAAACTTTGGGAAAAAATTGAAAAACAAGATACATGGTATGAGAGTGACCTGAAAATCCTCAATACCATTCTTTTCAGTTTTCCCATTGAACACCTCCATCTCATCACTGGAAAAATATTGCAACGCTTGGAAATCTATAAAAACTATCAACATTTATATGACTTGCGAATGACAATCCTACTCAACCTTTCCACACTCTATCTATACAATCAAGATAAAAACATATGCCAACAAATCTGCGATACTTTACTAGAGGATGCCAAGAAAAAGAAAAAATATGATAGCTTGGCTATCGCCTATGTCCGTATCGGGATTTGTAGGGATGACGCTAGACTTATCCAAAAAGGGTTCTCCCTTCTGGAGCTGACCGAGGAAACTTCTATGCTGTCTCATCTCAAAAAAGAAGTGGAGATCTATTATCAATCGAAGAAAAGATAAAAAGTCGAGGGAGTTCCTCGACCTTTTCATATTATTCTGTTCGTTAGTTCTTAATACCAGCCGTTGTTAAGCCAGAAGTTTTTGGCGGCTGTCCATGAACCGTAACGTCCTGCAACGTAGGCATCTGCTACACGTTCTTGGTTTTCAGCTGAGTAGTCACCGTTCAAGTATGAATCTGTCAATTGGTAACGTCCGATGTAACGTCCGTTTGTAGCTGTGTAGCTACCGCCTGATTCTTTTTGAGCGATCCATTCTTTAGCTTCTGCTTCAGATCCGCTTACAGTTGCAGCTGGTGCTGAAGTTTCTGCTGCAGCAACAGTTTCTTCTGCTGCAGGTGTGCTTGCCACTGGAGCTGCTTCTTCTGCTACTTCTGTAGTTTCTGCTGCTGGAGCTGAAATAGTTTCATCTTGAGCTGCTGGTGCTGCATAAGTAGTTGGCGCTGGTGTTGCAGCTGGTGCTACAGGGCCATCGATAACCAACTCTTGACCAACATAAATCAAATGAATGTTGTCAATGTGGTTGTTTTCTGCCAATTTCTCAACAGTTGTATTGTGAGTTTCAGCGATTTCTGAAAGTGTATCACCTTCTTTAACAGTGTAAGTTGATGATTCTTGAGCAGATACAAATGATGGAGCAAATACTGCAAACAAGGCAGCTACTCCTGCAAGAGTTGTTTTAATCTTTTTAGTTGTTGATTTCATGTCTAAAAGTTCTCCTTCTTTCTATAGTTCTATCATACCTTTTAAATATTACCGTTTCTTGACACTTTTATGTAGAAATATTACAAAATTATTTTTTATTCCCCTAAATAAGGTGTTTTTTGTCATAAAAGATACTATTTTTATGCTATTTGAGGTATTAGAAAGGTTTTCATCCACAATTAAAGTCAAGATACTCATTCTTTGATATAATAGAGATAAGAATTTTTATAAGGGGAAACTGATGAAATCACTTCGTTTTCAATCTGTCTTTGATATCATCGGACCAGTTATGATTGGCCCATCTAGTAGCCATACCGCTGGTGCTGTTCGTATTGGGAAAATTGTCTCTTCCATTTTTGATGATACTCCGACAGAAGTTGAATTCCAACTTTTTAACTCATTTGCCAAGACCTATCGTGGTCACGGAACAGACCTAGCCCTTGTTGCTGGTATTTTAGGCATGGATACAGATGATCCTGAAATTCCAAATAGTCTGGAGATTGCCCACAAGCGTGGTATCAAGATTGTCTGGACCATTCAGAAAGACAGCAATGCCCCTCACCCAAACACCACTAAAATTACCGTCAAAAATGCTCACAAAACCATCAGCGTGACTGGTATTTCAATCGGTGGAGGAAATATTCAGGTAACCGAACTCAATGGCTTTGCCGTCTCTCTCAATATGAATACACCGACTATCATCATTGTTCATCAAGATATTCCAGGTATGATTGCCCTCGTAACAGAGGCGCTTTCCCGCTATGGTATCAATATCGCCCAGATGAATGTCACTCGTGAAAAAGCTGGTGAAAAAGCCATTATGATTATCGAAGTTGACAGTCGCAACTGTGATGAGGCTATCGAAGAAATTCGAAAAATCCCTCATCTCCACAATGTCAATTTCTTTAAATAGGAGGAAGCATGTTTTATTCTATCAAAGAATTGGTCGAGCAGGCAGAACTAGACTTTCAAGGAAATGTCGCAGAACTCATGATTACAACAGAGTTTGAATTGACAGGTCGCGAACGTGAAGAAGTCCTCCTTCTCATGGAACGCAATCTGGAAGTCATGAAAGCCTCTGTCCAACTTGGCCTCAATAAAAATAAATCTCGTAGTGGCCTGACAGGTGGAGATGCTGCCAAATTGGATCACTACATCAAAAACGGAAAAACTCTGTCAGATTACACGATTCTCTCTGCTGCCCGAAATGCCATTGCAGTCAATGAACACAATGCTAAAATGGGCTTGGTTTGTGCCACTCCTACCGCAGGAAGTGCTGGCTGTCTGCCCTCAGTTCTCACTGCTGCTATTGAAAAATTAGACCTCAGCCACGAGCAACAGCTAGATTTCCTCTTTGCTGCCGGTGCCTTTGGACTAGTCATCGCAAACAACGCCTCTATCTCAGGTGCTGAAGGTGGCTGTCAGGCCGAAGTCGGCTCTGCCTCTGCTATGAGTGCCGCCGCCTTGACTCTAGCTGCTGGTGGAACACCCTATCAGGCCAGTCAAGCTATTGCCTTTGTCATTAAAAATATGCTAGGCCTCATCTGTGACCCTGTTGCAGGTTTGGTCGAAGTTCCCTGTGTTAAACGTAATGCCATGGGAGCTAGCTTTGCCTTCATCGCAGCAGACATGGCCCTGGCAGGTATCGAATCTAAAATTCCTGTGGATGAAGTTATCGATGCCATGTACCAAGTAGGAGCAAGCATGCCAACTGCCTTTCGTGAAACAGCTGAAGGTGGACTCGCTGCCACCCCTACTGGTCGTCGCCTCCAAAAAGAAATTTTCGGAGAATAACTTATCAAAATAGGAGAAACCATGACCTCTATCACAGCGATCTTTTTCGATCTGGATGGAACCCTCGTTGACAGTTCTATCGGGATTCACAATGCCTTTACCCATACCTTTAAAGAGCTAGGGGTGCCTAGCCCTGATGCCAAAACGATTCGTGGTTTTATGGGACCGCCCCTTGAAAGTAGTTTTGCGACCTGCCTGAACAAAGAACAAATTTCTGAGGCTGTGCAGATATACCGATCTTACTACAAGGAAAAAGGCATCTATGAAGCTCAACTTTTCCCTCAGATTGTAGACTTGCTTGAGAAGTTATCGAGCAATTACCCTCTTTATATCACCACTACAAAGAATACTCCAATCGCTCAAGACATGACTAAAAACTTGGGAATCTATCATTTCTTTGATGGCATTTATGGTTCCAGCCCTGAAGCACCCCATAAAGCAGATGTCATTCGCCAAGCCTTGCAGACACATCAACTAGCACCAGAACAAGCCATCATCATCGGAGATACCAAGTTTGATATGCTGGGAGCTCAAGAAACAGGCATTCAGAAATTGGCCGTCACTTGGGGATTTGGAGAGCAAGCAGATCTACTAAACTATCAGCCTGATTATATCGCCCACAAACCCTTAGAAGTTTTGGAGTATTTTCAATAACATAGACTGGGCAACAACTCCATTTCAGAAGAAAATGAGGCAATCTATACATAACAAAACGCATATTAGCAAGGTTCTTATGAACAACTTGATAATATGCGCTTTTCTTTTTTATTCAACGTGGGTTGTTTGATTGGCAAAGGCGATAATGGCTTGCTTCAATTCATCTCCACTGAGAGTTCGGAACTCTTCAATCTTTTGATTGATGGCTTCTAGGGGCATGACATTAACCTTACCAACGAAAATTTTATCCATAACTTGATTATCAACCAGTTCGGTTGATACCAAGAGCTCTTCGTAGAGTTTTTCACCTGGACGGATTCCAACTTCAACGATTGGAATTTCGCTTTCGGTGTGGCCACTTAGAAGGACCATTTTCTTGGCCAAGTCATAAATCTTGACTGGTTTGCCCATATCAAGGATAAAGACTTCTCCATCCTTGGCATAAGCACCAGCATGGATAACCAGACGGCTAGCTTCTGGAATGGTCATAAAGTAACGGGTCATGCGGAAGTCTGTGACCGTTACAGGCCCACCTTCAGCAATCTGACGTTCAAAGACTGGAATGACACTACCACGGCTACCAAGAACATTCCCAAAACGAACTGCACAGTAGGTTGATTGGCTACGTTGGTTAAAACCAGTGACAATCAACTCAGCCACACGCTTGGTTGCTCCCATAACATTGGGTGGATTGACCGCCTTATCTGTCGAAATCATAACCATCTTAGGTACTTTAGCTTCATCAACAGCTCTAGCAACATTGTAGGTTCCACGGATATTGTTTTTGAAGGCTTCTTTTGGATTGCGCTCCATCATAGGAACGTGCTTGTGAGCAGCCGCATGATAAACAATAGCTGGCTTGTACTGCTCAAAGACTTGCAACAAACGATCATAGTCTTGAATATCGGCAATAACTGGTACATAATCAATCCCTTGGAACTTGCGAATCAATTCATGATAAACAAGGTATATTGAATTTTCCCCATGACCGAGCAAGACGATGCGTTCAGGATTGAAGCGGCTAACTTGGCGACAGATTTCAGAACCGATTGAACCTCCAGCACCTGTAACCAAGATTGTCTTACCTGTCAGTTCTGCACCCAGACGCGACTCGTCAAGACGAATTTCCTGACGACCCAAAAGGTCTGTGATATCAATCTTCTGGAAGCCTCCACCTGCTTGGTGAAGGCCTTGAACAACAGTTTCAACTTTAGGCATCTTGTAACATTTGACACCCAGCTTATTACACATCTGCAAAATACGTTCATATTCTGACGGATCCAGCGACGGAATCGCAACGATAACACGCTCGATTTGGTGGCGTTTGGCTAATTCAGGCAGATCATCATATGAACCCAAAACAGGGATTCCACCAAGTTTTTGGCCCTTTTTCTTAGCGTCCTTATCCAAAATACCGACCAGTTCCAAATCACTGGTTGGATGTTGGTAGCTATCCATAAAGAGGGCTCCGCCATCACCAGCACCGATCAAGAAGGTCCGACGGTGTTCTCCATCACCACTGCCTTTTTTGCGTCTAGAGTAGATTAACTGCCAAGTAATCCGTGGCAATAAAATCAAGAAAGTACTCAACAAGATAAAGAGAATGATGAAACGGATGGAGAAGAGTGGCAAGAAGGCATAGCAGATACTATATGACAAGACACTGCTGGCAGTCACACCAAAAAAGATTTTCATAAAATCTGTGATCTTGCTGTAACGACTGATACTAGCGTTCAAGCCCCAAAATGCAATCATCAATTGATAAAACAAGAAGGCCAAACTCGTATAGATAATGTAGTCAACAGGTGCTGGGTTAATTAGTCCGTAAAATAAGATATAAGATACAATGATGGAAACCACCATACTGAAAATATCAAATATGCCCCAGAAGACTTGTTTTTGTTGTTTATTTAAAATTTCCACCAGATCAATCACATAATCTGTGAGTTTTTTATTCATAGAAATTTACTCCTCCTTAAAAGAGCTGGATATTTATATTGTTATTATAACACTTTTTATCCAGTTTACGATTTGCTACAATCTTTTACTTGCTTTTTCGTAACAGTTTCATAAAAATAAACTGTCGGACAAATCCTGGACAAAGAGCAACAACCATCTGAATGGCAACACTCTTGGCATACTCCATGTAAGAAATTTGCCCTCGGTTCAGCATGCGCTGACGAGCCTGACGATAGAGTTTAAGGTAACGCAGTCCCCCACGACGCTCAAACATCCCTGCTCCAACACGAACCTGACACAAGATTTGATCCAGATTTCCAGTCTTGGCTCCTGCAGCAATCATATTGAGCCAGAGGAGGTCATCCTCCATATAAAGGCCATCCTCATAGTTGCCTGCCTTGAGAACCATGTCCTTCTTGAACATGACAGTCATGTGGTTAAAGGCACTTCTCATCCTTTGATAAGCTACAATATCTGCATGCTGAGTTGGAACACGACGGTAAGAAACAATCTCATCAGGATTGTCAATAAACTCTGCAATATGTCCACCTAATAGGTCGAGCTTGTCCTTCTCCATTAGCTGAACCTGTTTCTCAAAACGATCTGGAACTGCTATATCATCCGTATCCATACGGGCAATAATATCATACTGACACCGCAAAACACCCTGTCGAAGAGCCAGACCCAAACCTTGATTCTGCTCAAGAGGATAGCGTTTCACTGGAATATCAGACTCCGCTTCAAGCTGGTCTAATACCTGATAGAGCTCAGGTGTCAAAGGCCCATCCTCAACCAGAACCAATTCGCTCGGTTTCAGGGTCTGATTTTGAACACTCTCAATAGCATCCTTTAAAAATGTCGGATTTTCCTTGATATAGACCGACATCAATACGCTGATTTTTTGCTTTTCAGACACAGTTTTTCTCCAATGTATAGATTTCCTTCCACTATTTTATCATAATTTTCAAGACTTTCCCATTTTTATCTTGAAAGCCAGAAACCTTACTTGACATTATAGTGAAAAAGCCTTAAAATAAGCTGTTATTAAAATCAACTAGAAGAGGTATTATATGAAAAAGCAATCACTCTTTTTTGTTCCAGGTATTATACTAATTGGTGTTTCCTTGCGGACTCCTTTTACTGTTTTACCCATTATATTGGGAGATATTTCGCAAGGGCTGGGAGTAGAAGTTAGTTCGCTTGGTGTCCTGACCAGCCTGCCTCTCCTTATGTTTACCCTCTTTTCACCATTTTCTACCCGACTGGCTCAGAAAATCGGCTTGGAGCATCTCTTTACCTACAGCCTTTTCTTCTTGACCATCGGTTCTCTCATTCGACTAATCAATCTGCCCCTGCTCTATCTAGGAACCTTGATGGTTGGGGCAAGTATCGCAGTCATCAATGTGCTGCTTCCTAGTCTTATCCAAGCCAATCAACCAAAGAAGATTGGTTTTCTGACCACCTTATATGTAACCTCTATGGGGATTGCAACGGCTCTGGCCTCCTATCTGGCTGTTCCTATTACACAAGCCAGTTCTTGGAAAGGGCTTATCATCCTCCTCACCCTGCTCTGCCTAGCAACCTTTTTGGTCTGGCTGCCTAATCACCGCTATAATCACAGACTGGCTCCACAAACCAAACAAAAAAGCCAAACAAAGGTCATGCATAATAAACAGGTCTGGGCAATTATTGTCTTTGCAGGTTTTCAATCCTTGCTCTTTTACACCGCTATGACCTGGCTACCTACTATGGCCATCCATGCAGGCCTATCCAGTCACGAAGCTGGCTTGCTGACTTCTATCTTCTCTCTGATTAGCATTCCTTTTTCAATGACCATCCCAAGCCTGACAACCAGCTTGTCAACTCGCAACCGTCAGCTCATGCTCACCCTGGTCTCACTAGCTGGTGTGGTCGGCATTTCCATGCTCTTTTTCCCAGTCGGTAATTTCTTTTACTGGCTTGCCATCCATCTCCTCATCGGAACCGCAACAAGCGCCCTCTTCCCTTATCTCATGGTCAACTTTTCACTCAAGACAAGCGCCCCTGAAAAGACTGCCCAATTGTCTGGTTTATCTCAAACAGGAGGCTATATCCTAGCAGCCTTTGGGCCGACCCTCTTTGGTTACAGTTTTGACCTGTTCCACTCTTGGGTGCCAGCTGTAGCTGCCCTCTTACTCGTCGATATCCTGATGACTGTGGCCCTCTTTACAGTGGACAGAGCCGATAAAATCCTTTAATTATTCTAAAATACTTCTCAGATATAAATAATGCAAAGCCAGACTCTGTCTGGTTTTTTTAGCTTCATTCCTTTTCAAATAAAGAGAAGAATCCAGCCAACCACTGCCCCTATCTACAAAAATGGTATAATATTATTAAACAAAGTCCTAGATACAACTTGTTTAGATTAGAACAGTATGGGAACCTAAAAAATTATTACTTTTTGGAATTGAAGTCCGGCATAGTTATTGATAGACCAGAGAACTATCTGAAGTAAAATCTTGAATCAACTTTAACTGTTTCAACGCCATTAAGAAGAGTTAATTTGATAAAAAATCTCAATTGTCCAAGGACTATAGAAACATTTAAGGAGAAATTGATATGTTCGCAAAAGCTGGAGACGTCTATTGCGTTTACAATACCCATCTAAAAAAATACACAGCTTGTCAAATAACGAAGTTAGAAGAGAAAGGAGAAAAGCTAAAGGCTATCCTTCTGTCATTAGACTGGGTAGGAGAACAACCTCTTAAAGAAGAAGAACTATCCTCATTGAAGCCACTCTACAAAGATTTTATGTACTGGGAACGAGGCCTACACCTAATTTATGTAGATATTAATGTCCCAGCCAATTATATTTTTATCGGAAATAGATCACCTTTAACGACTGAAAGCACCAATGCATATGCGGTTTCTTGGGAAAATGGCTACGACGTTTATAGGCAACTAAAATGGCAAGAAATACCAAAAGAGAAAAGAGACTTCTTTAAAAAGGCGGATAAGAGCAAGGAAAAGGTCCTATTTCTAGGGGAAGAATGTGCTATTTCTAGGCAAAATCTGAATAGTAAACTGACAGAGTTTGATGATGCTCTGGAATTGAAGGTTTTCCCTTGCTTGTCTGAACTAACCTTAAACAAATGGCCTCAAAATTTATACGAGTATCTACAGTTCAATCCATTTTTGAATGTGATAAAGCTTGAAAACCATGAACAAACAAAGTTAGATTTCTCTCATACATATCTACGTAGACTGACCCTTGATATGACCGGCGTAAAGGAACTTCAATTAAACGATGATTTGGAAGAATTAATTTTAATTGGCGACTTTAACGAAAACTGTCAGATCCAAGCCAAAGAAAATGGAGCTAATTTACGGTTACTGCTTCATAAATCTGTGCCCATAGTCCAGGGATTAAAAGATTTAGGGGCCCTACATTGCTCAGGTATTCTGGAAATCGATTTTGCACAAGTCTTGAGTTGCTATCCTAAACTTAGGGAATTGAGATTGTGGGGAAAACCAGGAAACATCCGTAATTTCTATAAATTATCAGAATTCAAAGAACTAGCCGTTTTTTCAACCGTCGACCTGTTTGGCTTTACCGCAAAAGATATTCCTAGACCAGAAGATTTACCGAAACTAAACATGTTTTGGATGAGTAGCTTACCCGAAGATGCCGCTAAAGTAGCTAAAACATATTATAAAAAACAACAAGAAAAGGGACTAAATCTCTGGATTCAAAAACCTAGAAAATCTGAATGGCTGGCACAAAACTTGAACAATCCATTTCGTTCATGGGATGGACAAGAGAATATTTCAGCCGCAAACGCAAAAAAGGCAGCTACTCTATATAAAAAAACGAGAGCTGGTATTAGCAAGCTCGTTAAGAGTTCAGCTGACGAAATGATGCAGCAAGTCACTGACTTAGTAAGAGTTTATACCGAAGGCTTTAATAAAATGGACAAGCGTAACTGTTTTATTGAAACAAGCGAACGGGAGGACATCTACGCTGCTCTTGTTGATCTTTTAAATTTGATACCAGCTGAATTCAATATCAATAAAGAAAAACTGTTACAAGTATTTGACGAGCTAAGGGATTTTTAGATTGAAAGTTTGCTTAAGTCAATGTTTAAAATGGAGACTATTATGACTCGCTTTATACAAAATATCACAATAGAAAATCGGCAAGTCGACAGGGAAAATTTGTTTGCAATCGGTTATTGTCCAGAGATAGCAAAACATCTACTGTGTGTTCATATCTCTTGGATTGCAGGCTACGATCGCTATTATGAGTTGGATGAAGGTGATTGGGCTCTCTTTGAAATTGAACGGGAAATATTTCTCAAAAAATATGAAAAAGAAATCAAGGCACATCTGACTGAAAGATTGATTGGTGCTGGAGCGTTGAGAGATTATGATTTTAGATGTTTGCCTGATGACATCCTAGAAAGCTTGGACAAATACCCTCCATTTGAAGGCTATGTCTATCAAGATGGCTTACTCCGCGCCAGAATCAAGATTGAAGACAGGTATTTTAATCTTACACCGATTTATGATAAAGAGTACAGATAGTAATCGCATCAAGGTTCAGATAGAGATACATAAATGTATATAAACAATAAGTGTTGAAACAATTATATCGGTGATAGTGATGAACTGGAGAATCTCGCCCTTTGTAAAATAACTACCCAAGAATAATCAGGAGAGGTTGCCATGGCAATAGACGGAGTAAAGATTATAGACAGCGATGATGCTTACGATATTTATAACACCATAGTAGGAAGATATAAAAACGGCGAAAATATTGCTAAGATAATCGAAGATATTTTAAATGATGAAAATAATTTTTGTATAGATGATTTTTATACTGAGATTTATTGGACAGCCTTTGCCTACTCCTTGTGGAAGATTGGACATTTACCAGAAGATATAAAAAATAAAACTCTCAAAATTATCGAAAAAGGAGCGGATAAGTTCTGGCTTGAAATTGACAGCAAAGCATTGAAACAAAGACAGAAAGTACTTGATAAACTAGCTATTCAGCTACAAAGTGTCAATCCGAAACCTCTTAAAGTTCCAAAAGCAAAAACAAAGAGGGAGCCGTACTTTAAGGTAGGAGATGTGCTTGTGGTTCAATTTGAAAATGAATACGGAGTCGGTTTTGTTTCAGCTCTCGACCAAAGTACGAGAAAAATAGAATATCACCTAGCCTTTACAAGGTTGCTACAAAAGAATAAGCCCACTATGACGGATTTTTTGAATAGCGAGATTGCTTGCAAGATGAATAATAGACAGTATGCTATTGATACTGACTGTTGGTTTAATCACAAGAATTTGGGGCTTTTACTAGATAAATTTGAGAAGATTGGTAAGGTCATATTAGAAGATTATGTTCTGTGGACTTTAGAACCTGCCTGCACCTTGGGTGATATCTATGAAAAAATCACAGCGAGTAAGGGAGCCCGAGGTCTTCGTTTTATGGAGACGTATAAATTGATAAAAGCTATGGAATAAATGAGGAAGATAAGGGTTTAGATGGGAAAGGAATCTGTTTCAAAGCATATCCTAGATTATACATCATGATTCTAGCTTATCTTTAAAATATAAATTTCTGTGAAATAGCTGATGTTAGTTCCTCTAAACTTCTAGTTTTTCCTAGAAGTTTTTTTATATATAAAAATTTTACACATTTCTCTTGACAGGGCTTTCTTTTAGATGTACAATATATGTGTAGAAAAATTATATATAAAAATCTTATACATTAGAAAAGGAGGTTTCCCATGTACTTTCCAACATCCTCTGCCTTGATTGAATTTCTCATCTTGGCCGTACTGGAAAAAGGGGATTCTTATGGTTATGAGATTAGCCAAACCATTAAGCTGATCGCTAATATCAAAGAATCCACACTCTATCCCATTCTCAAAAAATTGGAAGGCAATAGCTTTCTAACAACCTATTCTAGAGAGTTCCAAGGTCGCATGCGCAAATACTACTCCTTGACAAATGGTGGTATAGAGCAGCTCTTGACCCTAAAAGATGAATGGACACTCTATACAGACACCATCAATGGCATCATAGAAGGGAGTATCCGCCATGACAAGAACTGAATACCTGACTCAGCTAGAACTCTATCTCAAAAAACTGCCTCAGACTGACCAAATTGAAGCCATGGACTATTTCAGGGAACTCTTTGACGATGCTGGAGTTGAAGGAGAGGAAGAACTCATCGCTAGCTTGGGAACTCCCAAAGAAGCGGCCCACGAAGTTCTCTCCAACCTTCTCGATAAAAAAATCAATGAGGCACCTGCTCAAAAAAATAACCGACAAATTTTGCATATCGCCTTGTTAGCTCTCCTTGCAGCACCCATCGGTATTCCTCTGGGAATCGCCATCCTCGTGTCCCTGTTCGCAATCCTTGTGGCAGCCTTGACTGTCATCTTGGCTTTCTTTGCGGTTTCCATACTTGGTATCATCGGCGGATTCCTATTTTTAGTTGAAAGTTTCACTGTTCTCGCCCAAGCCAAATCAGCCTTTATCTTGATTTTTGGTTCTGGTTTACTGGCTATCGGTGCTTCTTCACTAGTCTTACTAGGTATTTCCTATGTAGCCCGCTTCTTCGGCCTACTCATTGTTCGCCTGGTGCAATTTGTTCTCAAAAAAGGAAAGAGAGGTGACCAGCATGCGTAAATTGACAAAAGGATTTCTCATTTTTGGTGTGGTGACTACCATTATCGGCTTTATCCTGCTCTTTGTAGGGATCCAATCTGACGGGATTAAGAGTCTGCTTGCCATGTCCAAGGAGCCTGTCTATGATAGTCGGATGGAAGAGTTGACCTTTGGCAAGGAAGTCGAAAACCTAGAGATTACTCTCCATCAACACGCACTGACCATCACAGACTCTTTCGATGATCAAATCCACATTTCTTACCATCCATCTCTTTCTGCTCACCATGATCTTATCACAAATCAGAACGATAAAACGCTGACCCTCACTGATAAGAAACTGTCTGAAACTCCATTTCTCTCTTCTGGAATTGGCGGGATTCTCCATATCGCAAGCAGCTACTCTCGTCGTTTTGAAGAAGTTATTCTCCAATTGCCAAAAGGGAGAACTCTAAAAGGAATCAACATCTCAGCAAATCGCGGTCAAACCAGTATCACCAATGCCAGCCTTGAAAATGCGACCCTCAATACCAATAATGGCTATCTCCTCCGAATTGAAGGAAGTCGTATCAAAAACAGTAAACTCACAACCCCTAATATCATTAATATCTTTGATACAGACCTTACAGATAGTCAGCTAGAGTCAACAGAACATCACTTCCACGCTGAAAATATCCAAGTTCATGGTAAGGTTGAACTGACTGCCAAATATTATCTCAGAATCATCCTAGACCAGAAAGAGAGCCAACGAATTAACTGGGACATCTCAAGCAACTATGGTTCTATCCACCAATTCACAAGAGAAAAGCCTGAATCAAGAGGCACGGAATTAAGCAACCCTTACAAAACTGAAAAAACCGATGTCAAGGATCAACTCATTGCTAGATCTGATGATGATATTGAACTAATATCCACACCAAGCAGACGTTGACAAAAACGCTTACATTTGCTACTATGGAAGCATATTTATCTAACTAAAAGGAGGTTCTACCATGAAACAAGAATGGTTTGAAAGTAATGATTTTGTAAAAACAACAAGCAAGAACAAGCCTGATGAACAGCCCCAAGATGTTGCAGACAAGGCTGAAGAAACGATAGCCGATCTCGATACGCCAATTGAAGAAAATACTCAAGTAGAGGAGGAAGTCTCTCAAGCTGAAGTCGAACTGGAAAGCCAGCAAGAAGAGACAATTGAAACGCCTAAAGACAGTGAAGCGAGAACAGAAATAGAAGAAAAGAAAGCATTAGATTCTACTGAAGAAGAGCAAGAGCTTTCTGGGGAAACAGAAAAAGTCACTATAGCTGAAGAAAGCCAAGAAGCTCTTCCTCAGCAAAAAGCAACCACGAAAGAGTCCCTTCTTCTCAGTAAATCCTTAGAAAGTCCTTATATTCCCGACCAAGCTCCAAAATCTACGGATAGATGGAAAGAGCAAGTACTTGATTTTTGGTCTTGGCTAGTGGAGGCTCTCAAATCTCCTACAAGCAAGCTTGAAACAAGTAGCACACACAGCTACACAGCCTTTCTCTTGCTCATTCTGTTTTCTGCATCTTCCTTTTTCTTTAGTATCTATCACATCAAACATGCTTACTATGGACATATAGCAACTATAAACAGCCACTTCCCTGAACAATTTGCTTCATTAAATCTCTTTTCGATTATCTCTATCCTAGTAGCGACAACACTCTTCTTCTTTTCATTCCTCTTGGGTAGTTTCGTCGTGAGACGATTTATCTACCAAGAAAAGGACTGGACGCTGGAAAAGATTCTCCAACAATATAGTCAACTCTTGGCAATTCCAATCTTCCTCACTGCCATTGCTAGTTTCTTTGCCTTCTTTGATAGCCTACGATTTTCAGCCCTTTTGTGTGTGATTAGCATTGGAATCATTCTGCTTGCTAGCCTTCATATCATTACAAGACCGAGTCAAGCAAGTGAAAGCGACTCTTTCTATCAGTTATTCTTGTCTGTCCTTGTGAACGGAGTCATTATCCTCCTCTTCTTTGTAGCTGAAGTGGCACTGATTGGAGATTATCTTCGTATCTTGGCCTTTCTTTAAACTTCAATCCTGTCATCCTTGGCAGGATTTTTTATAGTAAATGAAACTAGAATAGTACGCCATGAATGCTAAATCATCCCTAGAAATTAATTTTATTTCCCTAATCAAGTTGTTCATATCTTATTTCAATCTACTATAAATGCGACATGCCCGTCGTATTAGAAAAACAGCCCCTAAGGACTGTTTGATCTTATACTGTAGCTGCTTGCTCCAAGCTTTCACCGATAGCGGCTAGGCGCTCGATCACTTCAGCTTGTGTCAATTCATTTTCTGAAACATAGCGGTTACGTGGGTGAACACGGCACTCGTGTGAGCATCCACGAAGGTACTTGTCTTCATTTTCTTCTGATGTCAAGATACGACGGTTACAGAATGGATTTCCACAGTTGACATAACGTTCACATGGTGTTCCATCAAACCAGTCTTTCCCTACGATAGTTGGGTTGACATGGTTGACATCAACAGCGATACGCTCATCAAATACGTACATTTTCCCATCCCAAAGCTCACCTTGAACTTCTGGGTCTTTACCGTAAGTTGCGATTCCTCCGTGCAATTGGCCGACATCTTTGTAGCCTTCACGCACCATCCAGCCTGAGAATTTCTCACAGCGAACGCCACCTGTACAGTAAACCACGACACGCTTGTCCATGAATTTTTCCTTGTTATCACGAACCCATTGTGGTAACTCACGGAAGTTGCGAATATCTGGGCGGATAGCTCCACGGAAATGTCCTAGGTCGTACTCATAGTCGTTACGTGTATCAAGGACAACGGTATCTTCGTCAAGAAGGGCTTCTTTGAATTCTTTTGGAGACAAGTAAGCACCTGTTGTTTCAAGTGGGTTGATGTCGTTATCAAAGTCGTTGTCTTCCAAACCAAGGTGGACAATTTCTTTCTTGTAGCGAACAAACATCTTCTTGAAGGCTTGTTCATTTTCTTCGTCAATCTTGAACCAGAGGTCTTCCATGCCTGGGAGGCTGTGAACGTAGTCCATGTATTTTTGAGTTGTTTCATAATCCCCTGAAACTGTTCCGTTAATTCCCTCGTCAGCGACTAGGATACGGCCTTTAAGGCCGATTGATTTACAGAAAGCCAAGTGATCTGCAGCAAATTGCTCTGCATTTTCAATTGGAGTATAAAGGTAGTAAAGTAAGACACGAATATCTTTTGCCATAAGATTTGTTCTCTTTTCTATTCTTAAATTTTCAGAATTTTTCATCTAACTATACTAGTATACCTGTTTGAGAAAACGAATGCAATTTATTTGACTGGAAATTGTCAAACACCTTCTTTCTTTAACTCAAAATCCTCTGCAAAAAGAAAATGCTAAGGTCCTAGGATATTATTGATAACATGCACCACATAGGAAGGATAAATGCTCTTGGTATAGAGGGTCAAACCAGCAAAGATGCCTCCAAGTGTTGTAAAGACTAACACACCTAATAGAATAGGAACAAAAAGCCATCTCTATCAAGAATTATTCGTTTATAATTTTGTCTAAATTTTCAAAAAAATCTTGAGAAAATGAGAAAAGTCTTTTATAATAAGGATATTAATACTAAATTCAAACCGCGTCAACGTCGCCTTGCCGTACATATGTGACTGACTTTGTCAGTCTTATCTACAACCTCAAAGCGGTGCTTTGAGCAACCTGCGGCTAGTTTCCTAGTTTGCTCTTTGATTTTCATTGAGTGTAAACTTTGTTTTAGGAATAAATGGTCTGTCCATTCATCAAATTGCAAAAGTAAACCACTTACTTTTTACATTTAGCGGAGGAAAACTCTTCGTTAAAAACATATCTATCCGTCCTTTAATTTTCAATGGAAAGTAAAGCTCGGAACTGATAGCTTACAAGGTTACACCATTTATTTTATCAATTCAAAAGAAAGGATTGCCATTAGTGAGAAAAAAACACCTTAAAACACAATTACTCATCGGAAATTCGTTGGGACAATTTGGAAGTACTATACTTTCCTTTATCCTTGGTCTTTATATATTAAGAAACTTAGATTCTGTGTTTTTATACAGTATCTCTCAAATAATTGGACCTATAGTAGCAGTTTTACTCCTTCCTTTTTTAGGAAGTATTATAGATAAATACAATAAAAATTTTATTATAAAAACTTCTCAGACCGTCAGTTGTATCGCTCTACTGTTCTTTATACTAAGTGACACTCACATCACGTCCCATTACACTCAGATTATAGTCTTACTTATTTTACTTAAAATTTCAGATCAGTTTTTATCAACTACCCTAAATGCTGCTACTATTGGGTTGGTAGGAGAGGAAAATGTTCAATCATTTCGCTCTCAATTACAATTAATTCAAGCTGCTAGCATGATTTTATCTCCAATAATAGCAGTTGCTCTTTTTGACAAAATTTCATTATCTAGTATCATGCTAATTGAATTTTTTATAGAATTTTTAGTCCTAGTAATCTATTGGAAAGTTGAATTTCATCATAAGGTAAAAGAAAGTTCAGAAGATGACTCAAGCATACTCACAATGTCTAAAGAAGGTTTCCGGTTTATTTTTAGATATAAAAAAATTGTTTTTGGATTAATTTTTGTTCTTATGATTAATTTCATACTTGGAATAGTAAATGTTGGTCTCCCATTTCTTCAAATTAAAGAGTTGGCTTTATCCAATCAATCTTATGCATTGAACGATAGTGTCTTAGCTTTTGGACTCTTATTAGGATCAGTTATTGCTTCGAAAATAAGTACGAAAAGTAATTTGAATATTGCTAGATATGCCATTGCTATGGTTGCGTTCGCAACCTGCTTACTGGGATTATTATTAATTTTACATTTGTCCAAAAGTAGCTGGATTGCTATTCTTATTATTTATTTTCTTGTAATTGGTTTATCAATTACAATATGCAATATACTAATTTCTAGTTGGTCAATTCTCAAAATTCCACAAGAATTTCAAGGTAGAGTTTTTGCTGTCTTAAATGCTTTAACACAGGCATTTTTACCAATAAGCATGTTACTCTTTGGATTCTTATTTGATACAATGAACGTGGCCTCTACTTTCACTCTCTCAGGTCTCGTGCTACTCTTGCTTCTCTTTGTATTTCCTTGGATTTTTAAAATTAATCTCACAAATGATGAATTGGAGTAAAATGATGAAAATGAATGATGTGCAACAAATCCTCGACATTACAAATTCAGAATGGAATATATATTATGAATTAATTACCACTAGCCTTAAGACATCAACTCTTTCACATATGCCTTTCTTCAATCAAATAGACAATATACAATCTATATCACTTTATTCATTGTATCCATTATTATAGTGAAATGAAATAAGAATAGGGCGAATTGATTAGGACAGTCAAATCAATTTCTAACAATGTTTTAGAAGTCACAGCATACTATTCCAGCTTCAACTCACTATACATCTGCAAACTCCAAAAAGTATGGTAGAGTATAATAGTCACATAATGCAAAAATCTCCTAGCAGACTTTCCTGCTAGGAGATTTTCTTATGAGAGGTACTTGTTTAAGCTTTGAAAATCGGACTTATTATTCGATAATTATCAAACAATCTACCAATTAAGCTTCTTCGTCTTCTTTACGACGACGACCTGCAAGACCAAGTAAAGCACTTGCGGCAGCTACTACCATAGTGCTGTACCTGTATTTGGTAATTCTTTAGCTGCTTTACGCGCATTTGCTTGTGCTGATGCTGTTTGACTAGCATTAGCTGGAGCTACAGCTGGTGTTTGAGCAGCTTGGTCCTTAGGTCAGTTGCTGGAGAAACTTTAGCCATGAAGTCTTCGATACGTTTAACCATTGCATCCACTTCTGCTTGACTTGCGTCTGCATTGGCAAATACTTTCTTAGCTTCTTCTAATAATGCTTTAGCTTCTTTTGTACTATTTTCATCCAATTTATCTGATTGATTGATGATAAAATCATCTAATTGGTGAATTGCTGATTCTAATTTAGATTTATCTGTCTTAGAGTCAGCTTGTGAGTAATAAACACGTTCTCTAAAGGCATCATCTCTTGGAATTGCTAATACTTGACCTTCTTTTGTAACGATAGTCACATTTCCTTTTTCATCGATACTAATAGCTACTTCTTTTGTTTCTTTCTCACCTTCTTTTGTAACGATTGTTGCATTACCATTTTTGTCGATGATAATTTTTGCACCGTTTTTAGATGTGTAAATTGTAGTTCCTTGATCGTCTGTTTCTTTCTTTAAACTATTCAAATCAAATTCTGGAACTTTTGTAATAGCACCTAAAATCATGAATTGGAATTGTTCTTTTTCTTTATCAGTAATCTTCTCAAGATTCGCTACTGTTACTTTACTGAAGTCAAAGTCTAGGTTATCTAAACGACGTTTAGCTTTATCATCGTTTGTATCTTTCACTAGTTTATCTTTAGAAATGGTTGCTGTAGAACCGTCTGGTAATGTTACTGTTGCGTTTCCTTTTTCGTCTACACAAGAGCGCAAAAAACACCCCTCTGAATGTTTATTCCAGAGAGATGTCCCTTTTGTCTTAACTATTGTAAATCGACTGTCTAAAGTCATCTGAATCTTTGAGATAAGCTTTATAAATCGCTTTTTTCAGTTTTTGAACTGGTGTTTCGATAAACTCAAACTTTTTAGCCGTGGTATTTCCTGCTTTTATTTGAGATACTTCATCTTTAACAGCTTCATTCATAAGTTGTTGTAATTTTTCTTTACTATCAATTACTTCTTCTTTCCCGTTGTAATTTATAGTAATTGGTTTTAACTTACCTAATTTCTCAACACGCTCAGTTATTTGCTCTTTTTTGAAAGCTGCGTAAGATTTTCCTAAAATGTTATCGAAAATATATTTATCAGATAGCGGTTTGCCTTCTTCTTCAGCTTCTTCTTTAAACTGATTTGATACATAAGGTACAAATCCTTCATAATAGCCCAAAGCAGCCATCAATTCAAATGCTTGTTTTCTAAAGGTGATGTCCCCACTCATACCAGAGTCATTTTGACTAACACCATAAATGGTATCAAACATATCCACTAAATAATACCCATTAGCTTTAATATCACCTTTGTCAGTAAATCCATTTATGATATAACGGTTCACTAAAATATTATTATCAATCAAGCTATTGATATCCGTTAGTTTTTCCGCTTCTGCCAGTGTGATTTCCGAGATTTTTTCACTCTTGTGCGTAGCTTTAACCGCTGGATTTTTATATGTTACTGTCGCTCTAGTTCCTGTCGACGCAATTGGTGTTATTTTTTTGAAATATTTAGTTTTATCTTCTGCTGTAAGTTGTTTTGTTGCTTCCGCTTCTAAATAATCTAAACTATATAACACATCAAAACTTCCATGCATATAAGATTTCAAATCTACAGCTGTTTTGAATCTATCTGGCGTTTTGTTGTAGAAGCCATTTTTCTTACTTTCATCGTAAACAAAGTTTAAGTTGAAATATGTATCTGTCTCTGGTGTATAAGAATTCTCGAAGATTCCTCTAGCATAAAACTCTGCCGCTGTACCATCTCGACGACCATGATTATTAAACAGCACTGTTCTATCCAATAAGTGCGTCATTTCGTGAGAGTAAGTCGCTGAACCTCTATCATCCAGAACCCTATCTATGAAGTAACGGACACCTACTCCATTGGCTTCTGCACCTACATTTTGCGATGGTGAATACAGCCCTAGAGGTGTCATAAAGTCCTTAACCCCTTTATCCGCTGTTGGTCCTGATTCTTTAGACCATATTGTCGTTATTCCAGCAGACGTATCCGTCGTATATTTTTTCATCGTATCGACAATCACTCTACTTGTAACTAATTTAGAACGATTTTCCTCTTTTGTTATTCTGTATAAAGTATCAACATAATTAGCTTGTCTTGTTGCCGCTAAGTTCATCAACGCTTTAACTTTTTCTAATTCTTCTTTATACTTAACGGGATTTGTTTTCTCCAAAGAAGTATCCATATACGTTCCGATGTTTCCGTAGGTTACCGTCGCTATGTTAGTTATAGCATACACGCTTGGTTCTTTAATATTTACCAAACCTAATAATGTAGCTACATTTTGTTGTCTTCTACTTTCAATTTGAAGATTTTCAGCTCCATATTTCTCAGGAAGAGTAGTTAATTTTGTATATAAGTCTACTTTTTCATCAGGTTTTTCTTTCGAAGCTTTTTCAACTACGATAGCTTTAGTCGCTTTCTTCAACCACGTATCGCCATCCATATTAGTGAATGTAGTTCTGTTGTAATCTAGGAACTCTAATAATGTTGGTTTATCTGTAATTTTACCAAAGTATTTCTCAAATGTTTTTGGACTATTGGTTAATCTTAATTCATCATAACTCATAGACCCAAGGTGGGTTAACCAATCTAAAGCAGTAACCTCTTTCTTACCAAATGAACTTGGATTATAAGCTAGAATATCGCGGATATTAGTATCTCCAAAATCAATATTATAAAAACGATTGATATAGGATAACCCTAGTAATATTTTCTCTTTATTAGCTTCAATATCACCTTTTACTTTTTCTCTATTTTGTTGATTGTCACCTAAAATACTCAAGGTATGCGCCGCAACTTTTTTCAAACTAGCTTCTAAATCGGTTTTAGTCGCATCGAGTGTTTCTTTAATCGATAATTTTTCAAGATATTCTTTTCGTAGAATTTCTCTTACTTCATCATCCCTTATCTGCGGCTGCGTTTTTTTCAACTCACTGCGTTTTTTATAAAAATCACGCTCTATTTCTAAAGCAGACGGAGTTAGTTGCGCTTTTATTTTTTCATCTGTTAAGAAGTCTACAGACTTCATTTCTCTACTAGCTTCCATCACATCCACTGCATTTTCTAACTCGCTATTTTCTGGCAATAGATGTGGTTTGTCTTCTTTAGTACCAACCAAGATTACTTTTTGGCGCATAGCTTTAGTTGTTTCAGTCTTCTCTACTGGATTTGATAACTCTCCTGTCTCCGGATTAACTTCATAAGTTTTAGTGACGGTTTTTTCCCCTTGCTCTCCTGCATATTCAACTACTTCTTTTCCTTTTGGAAGTTCAAGGTTATCTTTTCTCAACTCAGTGATTTCTATAGGTGACACTATCTTTTCCACATTTCCAACTTTTACTACTTTGTCTTTAACTGGAATATTTTCAGTTGTAGTTTCTTCTGAGATAGCCCCTGTTTCAGGATTTAATGTGTATTTTGTAGTTGATACTGTACGACCGTTTTCCCCTGGTGTTTCTTCTTCTTGCACATTGTAACTTAAATCTGGCGATGCTTTATAAACTGTCTTAAAAGGAATTTCTTGTGATTGAACTGTTGGTTTTGTTCCTACTGCCGTTATTTTCGCTTGCATTGGCTTAGCGACTTTTGTTGTTACAGCTGGCTCCGTCAAGTCTCCTGTTTGTTCATTTACTTTGTAAACTTTTATTGTTGTCGTTTCTTCATCTTGACCTTGATTTCTGACTTCTTTGACACCTTTATCAAGTGACTCATCCGCGATAAACTGTTCACCTTTTTTGACTGTTGATCTTGTTTCTTCTACATTCCCAATCTTAACAATTCTATCCACCGGTTGTTTCTCTATTTTTGTTGAAGTGTTTTCTACTATTTTCCCAGTACTTTCATCAAAACTGTAAGAAGTAGTTGTCACTTCCTTACCATTTTCGCCTGCTACTTCTACTTGTTGCTCTTTGTAATTTAAAGCTGGCGATGCTGTATAGATTGTTTTATAATCCAATACTTTTTCTTTAGTTACTGGACTCGGGACAGTTGGTTGCACTTGTGAATCTGACTGCTCTTGGGGAGCTAAGGGGTCAGGCTGAACAGCTGGAGCTGGTTCATTTCCTTGACTTGGGTTGACCTCTGGAGATGGAGCCGTTTGTTCTGGTTGTTTTTGGGTTTCTTGTGGGGCAGACTCACCAGCATCTTTTGCCCCCTCAACTGGATTCTCCAGCTGGTTCTCCTCACCCTTTTGTTCCGCAGGAGATTGATCTTCTTCGCGTCCTGATTCCACGGCTGGGCTTGCTGGTTCAGAATCTTTGGTCTCAGCAGTTTCTTTAGATGGTTGATTGGACCCAGTACCTTGTTGGGCAAGAGTTTGATTCTCCTCGCCCCCTGATTCCACGGCTGGGCTTGCTAGCTCTGGTTGCTTCGGCTCGGCTTCGGGTTTGTCAGGTGTTTGTTTCTCGCCCGGCGTTTCTTCTGCTCCTGGTGTTGGTTGTCCTATTCCATCAGCTGGTTTTGTCTCTGTTTCATTCTCTACTATTGGAGTTTTTTCAGGTTGAACTGGTTTAACTTCCTCTGGCTCTGGAGTTACAGGTTGTGTTGGTTTAGATGCATCTTCTTCCTTCGTTCCAACTACAATCACCTTGTTCACTGGTTCTTTTGTGATTATATTTTCTATAACTTTGCTAGATTTTTCCCCGTTAACGATAGTGACTTCCGTATAGATGGTGCGTTCACCAACAACACCTTCTTGAACAACTTTAGTTTGCCCTTTAGCTAAGGTTGCATCTTCTTGTTCTATCGTTTGGAAAGCAACCTCCTCTGTAGTGATTAACAATTCTGGTTTCTCTACTGTGGCATTTAACACACCTTCCTCAGGACTTGTTTTATAATCACTATTATCTTTTACTTTCGGTTGTTCTACTTGGGGATTTCCTGCAACTTCTTCCTTAGTCCCTATAGACACAATTTCATCAGGAGCTTGTTTGCTTACAAGAGCTTCAACAATTTTCTCAACTGCGTAGGATGGTTGAGGAGATTGCACAAGGTCTTCAGTCGAGCTAAAATGAGATGCAGTCTGTGGTACAATCTCCTTAGATTGAGGTTCTGCACTTTCCTCCTTTTGAGATAATGCTGGCGACTCTACCTTATCAACAGTAAGTTCCTTACTAGCACTATCTCTTACCAAATAATATCCCGTAAATTCATATCCTTGAACTCTTTCAGGACTTGGTAAAAACTGACCTTCTACTCTCTTAACAAGGGCTGGTTGCAATTCTACCAGATTTTCTAAAGCAGAGATGGATGCTCCCCAACCACCAACAGCAAAGACTGTCACAAGGAAGTAAGACGCTCCCCTTTTTCTCTTGATTAAAGTGAAGGAAAGCAATAATAATCCTGCTCCCAAGATAAACATCCCATCATTAGAAAACAGACCTGTTTCTGGTAATCTTGTAGCCAATTTTCGATAGATAAAGTAGTATTCTTTTCCCTCTTTTACCTCAATCTTATTTTCCTCAAACCATTGCAACTCAGATTTTAGCTTTTCAGGTAAATCCTGCTCATCCAAATAATGACTTGAAATTAGTGTTGAACTCGTTTCTGTAGCCTGTACAGGCTGAGCACCCATACCAGCAAAAAATAAACTCGTTCCTAGCAAGACCGAGCAAGCTCCTATTGCATATTTCCTCAAAGAAAAACGCTGCTTTCTCTCAAATTGAAATTCTTTCATCCCATCTCCCATCATTCATTATTACTGTATATTTAGTATATCAGAAATAGTCTGTATTCACAAATCTTTCTAGTTATTCCCTTATCATTCCAAGTTAAGGGAAACAACATACAATAATTTTTATTTAAATGTATATCAATGCTCTTTGTTTTTCTTAACAAATGCAATGCAAAAAGAGCCTGTTGCCAAGCTCTTTAGTCTATTATTTCTTCTCAGCACGGAGGGCTGACAAGATTTGTGTACGGATATCATCTACACCATTTGGATTATTTGGTAAAAAGATAGTCTGATTTCCTTTAGAAGCAAAGGTATTCAAGGTATCCAAATACTGGTTGGTCAAGAGGATAGACATGATTTGCTCTTCTGTCATGCCAACATTGGCTTCCTTGAGTTCGGTGATAGACTCTGCCAATCCATCCACAATCGCCTTACGTTGTTGGGCAATCCCCACACCATGGAGGCGGTCTTTTTCTGCTTCGGCTTCAGCTGCAGTGACGATTTTAATCTTGTCAGCTTCTGCCAATTCTTGCGCTGCGACCCGCTTACGTTGCGCCGCATTGATTTCATTCATGGATTGCTTGACTTCTGCATCTGGTTCGACCTTGGTAATCAAGGTTTTCACAATAATATAGCCGTAAGTGGTCATTTCTTCTGCTACTTGGTGTTGAACTTCAAGGGCAATCTCATCTTTTTTCTCAAACAATTCATCCAAGGTTAATTTTGGAACAGAAGAGCGAAGGGCATCTTCGATATAAGATTTAATCTGAGATTCTGGACGCATGAGTTTATAGTAGGCATCTGTCACGCTCTGTTCATTGACACGGTACTGAGTCGCCACATTCATCATAACGAACACATTGTCCTTGGTTTTAGTCTCAACCACAATATCGCTTTGCAACAAGCGCAACTGAATCCGCGCTGCAATCGAGTCAATCCCAAAAGGCAAGCGAATATGAATACCGCTATTGGCAACCTTTTGGTATTTCCCAAAGCGTTCAATAATCGCCACCGACTGCTGACGAACCACATAAACTGTACTCAGTGTGACTATCAGCAATAGGAACACACAAACAATCAGAAAAATCATGAAAAATATTGCCATAATGGAACCTCCACAAGTATTTTTCTAGTATTATAGCACATTTAAAGAAGGCTGTGCCGTTTTTACTGCGATTTTTCCTGAAATGTCAATAATTAGAGGTGAATTGTCACATTGTCGTCTAATCTCTTGCTAAAATAACTGGTAAGAAATTAGGTGCACCATGCCAGTTCTCTCTAACTCCGTTGCTTATCAACGTACTATCTGAGCTTTTAAAGCCGTGGACAAAGAAACGAAACAAGTAATGGGTAATACTTTAAGAGGGTAACAAAAAATATCATTACAGTGAACCGCACTCCAATAGTTCAAGCGTTAAGCAATGTTGATGATCTAAATTTATTGTGGTATACTATTTTGGTCATCGGTTACCGATTACGTTCCTATGGATTCGTGAGAGGAGGTGAAACTAATGAGCCTTATCATAGAGCTCGCTCTTACTATTATAGCAGACGTCATAGCTGGAATTATCTTGTATTTCGTTTGCAAATGGCTAGATAGTAAGAAGTAAACCGACTGACTAGCCTATCAACACCCGTTAAATCGCTAAGATACGTCAAAAAAGCCCTTAACTATGGCAGTAGTTAGGGGCTTTGGTGTTCTAATGAACCTTATCAATTAGCTACATTTTAGCATATAAACCCCGATATTTCAAGAGTTTTATTTATTTTTTTAGGTTCCCTTAGTTCTAAGCTAACTTCTCAAAGTAACTTCCACTTGCCTGACCGAAGTGGAAATTAGT
>NZ_JVRR01000125.1 GCF_001070715.1 Streptococcus pseudopneumoniae | reverse complement strand
CAGGATTTCTTATTTCTGTAAGACCTTGTAATCTTGGATTATAACTCTCCCGTGTTAGGAGTACGTGGTAGATTTTGACTGTTTCTGTATCTCCTTAGTCAATTTTGAGATATCATCTTTCTTGTTTATAATTTTAACATCTCCAGAGATACTTTTCTGCAAATAAATTACAGATATCGTTTCTGGTTCAGGAAGAATAAGTTTTTTGTTACTAACGCAAGCAGATAGAGCAAGAAAAGAGACTGAACAGACTATAATTGTAATCATCTTTTTCATACCAGTTCACATCCTTTCATTCTTCTTACTTCTTCTCTGAAATATAATTATAATATCAAACCTTAGCAATTTTTACAATATCTTATTCCCTTATAAAATTCATTACTGTAAAAGTTTCACATGCTACTATTTTATAATTTTACAACAAAAGAAAAAGTAGGCGATAAGTTCGCCTCGTACATAGGATTTTAGATATGGGTATCAATATGGGTATCAAAACAAAAAAATAGGCTCTCCGAAATCTCGGAAAGCCTTATTTATGCTATTTCAGCATCCTCGCCTTTACATTTCAAGGCTCGGGATAAAAAGATTCACTGAATCTTTTTATTTAGCGATTGGGTAAACAGAAACTTGTTTTTTATCGCGTCCTTTACGTTCAAAGCGTACTACGCCTTCAACTTTAGCGAACAAAGTATCGTCTCCACCACGTCCAACGTTTACACCTGGGTAGATGTGTGTACCACGTTGACGGTAAAGGATTGATCCACCTGTTACAGTTTGTCCGTCAGCTGCTTTAGCTCCAAGACGTTTCGCTTGTGAATCACGTCCGTTTGATGTAGAACCTCCACCTTTTTTGTGGGCGAAAAGTTGCAAGTTGTTAAGAGTCATTTTTAACATAATGTTTTCCTCCGTGTTAGTTTTCTGTGATAACTCTGGTTTGGACGAACTCTGAAGAGTTCTCCGATAAGTTTGCCATACCTAAGAAAAATGATTCAAAGAATAACTGGGTCATTTCTCTCTGGTGTGAAGGAAGATCTTTTGGAATTTCAACCATCAGATAGCCACCTTCATCTTCGTTTAATTCTAAGATTGGTTCATAGCCTGCAAATTTCTCAATAGAATTGATAAAGTTAATGGCAAGCGTAGAAACCGATGCACACACGACATCTAAGCCGTATTCGCCACTCTCGGCGTGTCCAGTAATTTCCGCATTCCTCAGCTCGCCATCTTCGGCTCTCTCAAAGACTGCTTGTATCATGTGTTCTCCTTAAAATTAAGCATTGATTGCGTTGATGACAACTTTTGTATATGGTTGACGGTGACCTTGTTTACGGTGGCTACCTTTTTTAGGTTTGTACTTGTAAGTAACAACTTTCTTTTGTTTTCCTTGTTTTTCAACAGTTCCAACTACAGTAGCTCCAGCAACAAGCGGAGTTCCGACAACAGTGTTTTCACCACCAACAAGAACAACTTCGTTAAAAGTAACTTCTTGACCAGCTTCAACGTTCAATTTTTCAACGTAAACTGCTTGACCAACTTCAACTTTAACTTGTTTTCCGCCAGTTTTGATAATTGCGTATGTGCTCATTATGCACCTCCTATGATTTTTATGGGTTTCCCCGATTTTTTGTGAAGACTCGCCTAGCATCGTGGGACGAACCACTTAAACTTGAATAATCAAGCAACGATGTTCGTGCGGTTGCACAGGATCGTGCATAGTCAACTCTTCAAGTATAGCATATCTCCTATTTTCTTACAAGTAATAACACCTAAAATGAGGTTTTTTCTTTTACTTTTTTCCGCCAAGAGGCAAAAAGCATGCTGAGGTAAAAAATGCTCATCATAATAGGAACACCAAGAATGGTCTTTTCATGATAGAAAATCGTCAAATAGGCTGAAAAGACAACGCCAAGGACAAAACTACTAAGCAGGCTTACAAAGATAATCCCTTCACGTAAAAAAGGAGTGTGCTTGGTTCGGAAATAATCTCCAAAAGCTAGCATGGTCCGTTTGATATTCCCTGTCATAAAAGCGTTATTATAGGCAATACCCGACACTTCTCCAAAAGCAGTTGTCACCAGTCCCATACAGAAAGCCAAGGGCGGTACTAGATAGATATTATCTACAGTTTGCGGCACAAAACCAATAATGATTGATAAGATTGCCAAAGGAATCAATGATAGAATGGGCTTTTTCACAATTCTCAATTTTTCCTTATAAATCGTTAATAAAAAGACCCCCATCATAAAAGCTAGTAAAGTCATTACTTTGGCACTTGCATCTGACACATTATGTTGAATGAGCCCCACTGAAAGAAAGACGACATTCCCAGTTTGTCCAGCTACAAGAGTATTCCCTCGCACAATAAAAGTATAGGCATCTACATATCCTGCACAAAAAGTCAAAAAAAGCGCTAGCCTCTTAGACTGACGTGATATTTTTCTTATAGGTAATAACCTCATTTTCCCTCCCATTTCATTTACTCATCTTATTATTGTACCACTTTCTTTGGAAAAGACCTAGTAGCTTATTTGAAATTTTTTCCCCTCTGTTGGATAGTCTCGTCTATCTATGTTATAATGAAAGAAGGATTTGAAATCGTAAAAGGAGTAACTATGCTTAAATTAGGTGTCATCGGAACAGGTGCTATCAGCCATCACTTCATAGAAGCAGCCCATGCTAGTGGAAAATACCAACTAGTCGCAGTCTATTCTAGGAAACTTGAAACCGCAGCAACCTTTGCTTCTCACTATCAGGACATCCAACTCTTTGATCAAGTAGAAGACTTCCTCAAGTCTTCCTTTGATGTAGTCTATATTGCCAGTCCAAACTCTTTGCATTTTGCTCAGGCAAAAACTGCCTTGTCTGCTGGTAAACATGTTATTCTTGAAAAGCCAGCTGTCACTCAGCCACAAGACTGGCTGGATTTGGTTCAAACAGCTGAAAAAAATCACTGTTTTATCTTTGAAGCAGCTCGTAATTACCATGAGAAAGCTTTTACTACTATCAAAAACTTTTTAGCAGACAAACAAATTTTAGGGGCAGATTTCAACTATGCCAAGTATTCTTCCAAAATGCCTAACTTGTTGGCTGGGGAGACACCAAATGTCTTTTCAGACCGTTTTGCTGGTGGAGCTCTTATGGATTTGGGGATTTATCCTCTCTACGCTGCCGTTCGCCTTTTTGGAAAAGCTAATGACGCGACTTATCAGGCTCAACAGCTTGACAATAGCATTGACCTAAATGGAGATGGTATCCTCTTCTACCCAGACTTTCAGGTTCACATCAAGGCTGGGAAAAACATTACTTCCAATCTTCCTTGCGAGATTTATACAATAGATGGAACCTTGACTCTCAACACGATTGAGCATATTCGCTCAGCTATTTTTACCGACCACCAAGGCAATCAAGTCCAGCTCCCTATCCAACAGGCTCCTCATACGATGACTGAGGAAGTCGCTGCATTTGCACAGATGATTCAGCAACCAGACCAGACACTCTACCAGACTTGGCTGGATGATGCAAGTTCAGTTCATAAGCTACTATATACTATGCGCCAGACTGCTGGCATTAGATTTGAGGCAGAAAAATGAAACCTAAACTACCGACTGAATGGCAAGAACTGAGCGACCAACTCAGTTTCCAAGAATTCACCCCCATTCAAACCCAACTATTTGAGCCCCTTCTTGCAGGAGAAAACCTTCTAGGAGTAAGCCCAACAGGAACTGGTAAGACCCTAGCTTATCTCCTACCAAGTCTTCTCAGACTGCAAAAGAAAAAAGCGCAACAACTCTTGATACTAGCACCAAATACGGAACTTGCTGGTCAGATTTTTGATGTATGTAAAACGTGGGCAGAGGCTATCGGTTTGACAGCCCAACTCTTCCTATCAGGTTCAAGTCAGAAACGCCAGATTGAACGACTCAAAAAAGGACCAGAAATTCTAATCGGTACTCCTGGTCGTATCTTTGAATTGATTAAATTGAAAAAAATCAAGATGATGAATGTGGAAACCATCATCCTGGATGAATTCGACCAATTACTAGATGATTCTCAGATTCACTTTGTAGAGAAAATCACTCACTACGCACCGCGTGACCACCAACTGGTCTACATGAGTGCGACGACCAAGTTTGACCAAGAAAAGATTGCACCTAACACACATACTATTGATCTTTCTGACCAAAAATTGGATAACATCCAACATTTCTACATGCAGGTAGACCAACGTCACCGAGTGGATATGCTACGAAAACTAGCTCATGTGGAGGATTTCCGCGGTCTGATCTTCTTTAACAGCCTATCAGACCTTGGAAGTGCAGAGGAAAAACTACAGTATCGGGATATATTAGCTGTTTCCCTCGCTAGTGATGTCAATGTTAAATTTAGAAAAGTCATCTTAGAAAAGTTTAAAGACAAGCAACTAACCCTGCTTCTTGCAACTGACCTTCTTGCACGTGGAATTGATATCGATAGCCTCGAATGTGTTGTAAACTTTGATGTCCCTAGAGATATCGAAACTTACACTCACCGCGCTGGCCGTACAGGTCGCATGGGTAAGGAAGGTTACGTTATCACTCTCGTCACTCATCCAGAAGAACTTAAAAAACTCAAGAAATTTGCGAGCGTACGTGAAATTGTCTTGAAAAATCAAGAACTCTATATCAAATAATCTCCCATTGCTCTATACACATCCAGTGTATGGAGCTTTTTTATAAGCAATTCAATTTTATACTCTTCGAAAATCTCTTCAAACCGCGTCAGCTTCGCCTTGTCGTATGTATATGATACTGACTTCGTCAGTTCTATCTGCAACCTCAAGACAGTGTTTTGAGCTGACTTCCTCAGTCTTATCTACAACCTCAATACCATGTTTTGAGCTGACTTCGTCAGTTCTATCTGCAACCTCAAGACAGTGTTTTGAGATGACTTCGTCAGTCTTATCTACAACCTCAAGACCATGTTTTGAGATGACTTCGTCAGTCTTATCTACAACCTCAAGACCATGTTTTGAGATGACTTCGTCAGTTCTATCTACAACCTCAAAAACATATTTTGAGATGACTTCGCCAGTTCTATCTACAACCTCAAAACGGTGTTTTGAGATGACTTCGTCAGTTCTATCTACAACCTCAAAACGGTGTTTTGAGATGACTTCGTCAGTCTTATCTACAACCTCAAAAACATGTTTTGAGATGACTTCGTCAGTCTTATCTACAACCTCAAAAACATATTTTGAGCTGACTTCGTCAGTTCTATCTGCAACCTCAAAACATGTTTTGATCTGACTTCGTCAGTTCTATCTACAACCTCAATACGGTGTTTTGAGCAGCCTGCAGCTAGCTTCCTAGTTTGCTCTTTGATTTTCATTGAATATTAGTTCAATACCTGAAAAAAAGAACCTTGCAAAGCAAGATTCTTTTAGTGTCTGACTTAAATAATTGTTCTTCTGGGAACTAAATCGAATTAAGCTTCGATTTCTGTAACCATACCTGAACCAACAGTACGTCCACCCTCACGGATAGAGAATGTAGTACCTTGTTCTACGGCGATTGGGTGGATCAACTCAACGTCGATTGTCACGTTATCACCAGGCATTACCATTTCAGTACCTGCTGGAAGTTCGATTGAACCTGTAACGTCAGTAGTACGGAAGTAGAATTGTGGACGGTAGTTGTTGAAGAATGGAGTGTGACGTCCACCTTCTTCTTTAGTAAGGATGTAGACTTCACCTTTGAATTTAGTGTGTGGGTTGATTGAACCTGGTTTAGCGATAACTTGTCCACGTTCGATTTCGTCACGTTGAACACCACGAAGAAGGACACCTACGTTATCTCCGGCAAGACCTTCGTCAAGTTGTTTACGGAACATTTCAACACCAGTAACAACTGCTTTTTGAGTTTCTTCTTTGATACCAACGATTTCGATTTCGTCGTTGACTTTAACGATACCACGGTCGATACGTCCTGAAGCAACTGTACCACGTCCAGTGATTGAGAATACGTCTTCGACTGGAAGAAGCAATGGTTTGTCAGTGTCACGTTCTGGTTCTGGGATGTACTCATCAACTGTGTTCATCAATTCCATAACGATGTCTTCGTATTTAGAGTCACCTTCAAGGGCTTTAAGAGCTGAACCTTGGATAACTGGAAGATCGTCACCTGGGAAGTCATATTCTGACAATAGGTCACGGATTTCCATTTCAACCAATTCAAGCAATTCTTCGTCGTCAACCAAGTCAACTTTGTTCATGAAGACGATAAGGTGTTTAACACCAACCTGACGTGAAAGAAGGATGTGTTCACGAGTTTGTGGCATTGGTCCGTCAGTTGAAGCTACTACAAGGATAGCTCCGTCCATTTGAGCGGCACCAGTGATCATGTTTTTAACGTAGTCCGCGTGTCCTGGAGCGTCGATGTGAGCGTAGTGACGTTTTTCAGTTTCGTACTCAACGTGCGCAGTGTTGATAGTGATACCGCGTTCGCGTTCTTCTGGAGCAGCATCGATAGACGCATAGTCTTTAGGTTGGTTAACTGATGAAGGCAAGCGACGTGCCAAAACAGTTGTGATAGCTGCAGTTAGGGTAGTTTTACCGTGGTCAACGTGTCCGATAGTACCAATGTTAACGTGTGGTTTACTACGATCGTATTTTTCTTTTGCCATTTGAGTAAAAGCCTCCAATAAAATATATTTTATAGATAGACAGTAGGCAATACAGTCTAACTTTCCTTACTATTTTATCAAATTTCAGCTAAATTGCAAGTGTTTTACAAAGTTTTTATGAATTATTCTTAATCGCTAACTTCTCAAAGTAACTTCCACTTGCCTGACCGAAGTGGAAATTAGT
>NZ_JVRR01000124.1 GCF_001070715.1 Streptococcus pseudopneumoniae | reverse complement strand
TAATGGAGCTGGATAAGTTTAAAACGATGATGAACGTCAGAGAGCGGATGACTTACTTTCTACGTTTCCAGAGGATGGCAGGAAGTGAAAACCAAGTTACGATAGATGAAGAGGCTTGGAGGCTTGTCTTACCTGATCAGTGGAATTTGACTAGCAAGCATGAAAAGGCAATCCGTGAGGGGTTGGAGATATTCGCCCACGACATCAACAGCATAGAGAACAAACGAGCCAGAAAATACTTTATTATCCATTATTGCTATATGAGAAAGAAAACAATGAGTGAATGCGTAGAGATGGCAGGTACTAGCTCCACTAGCTACCACCGATATAAACAGATAGCCGTCTTAAACTTTGCGAGAATCCACCAGAACGGAGAACTGGAAGTATATAAGTAAGTGCATATCATCTTGATAGGATATTTTGCCCTATCGTCTTTATCGTGTTATAATATACCTATCAGCAACCAGCAATAAAAAAAGCACGTTTGACCGTGCTAGTTTCTTGCCTGCTGAACTCATCGATTGATTGCCCTTTTGTGGGGGCTTTTTTTGTGGACTTTTTTAAGAACTTTTATAGTCTTTTAAAAAGTCCTAAAGACCTGCTATTTTTTAAGATTTAATAGTATAAATGCTTTAGGTATTTTAATGAAGACTAAAAGTTTATCGTTTCTATTTTTATGAGAAACGTGCTAACTGCTAGAAATTATGGTAGAATAAAGTACTAAGTAATCGTGAAAAAAGGATATCTATGCGAAAAGAAATTGCACCTGAATTATACAACTATAACAAGTTTCCTGGTCCTGAGTTCCATTTACATGGGGACAAGGTTGAAACGGAAGGGATAGCTTTTTCCTTGGTGGAAAATATCAAGGATGCCTTTGATGTGACGGCTTTTAATCAGCGTTTTTCAGAAGTCTTAACCAAGTTTGATTTTATCGTGGGGGACTGGAGCAACGAACAGCTTCGCCTACGAGGTTTTTACAAGGATGACCGAACAGAGGAAAATCTTGAAAAAATCAGTCGTTTACAAGACTACCTTTTAGAGTATTGTAGTTATGGTTGTGCCTATTTTGTCTTAGAAAATGAAGCCCCTAAGCGAGCATCGTTTGACAAGAAAATGCGTAAAAAGGAAGAAGAACCGTCTTCTAGAAAAGGAAAGAAACCGACTCAAACCAAACGAAAACCGAATGCAGATAAGAAAAATAGACGTCGTCAGAAGGACCAGTATTCTCAGAAAGAGGACAAAGGGCAACGTCATTTTGTCATTCGTCAGAAGTGAGTAGGAATAAGGAGAAGAAATGAAACCGTCAATTTATAGTTTAACACGTCAAACCATGCAGGAATGGGTTTTGGAGCAGGGAGAAAAGAAATTCCGTGCAGATCAAATCTGGGAATGGCTTTACCGTAAACGTGTCCAGTCATTTGAAGAGATGACCAACCTGTCAAAAGATTTGATTGCTAAGCTCAATGACCAGTTTGTGGTCAATCCCTTGAAACAGCGTATCGTGCAAGAGTCTGCTGATGGGACAGTTAAATATCTTTTTGAATTGCCAGATGGAATGCTGATTGAGACAGTACTCATGCGTCAACACTACGGTTTATCTGTCTGTGTGACCACTCAGGTCGGCTGTAATATCGGTTGTACCTTCTGTGCCTCTGGTTTGATTAAGAAACAACGTGACCTCAATAACGGTGAAATCGTAGCGCAAATCATGCTGGTTCAGAAATACTTTGATGAGCGTGGTCAGGATGAGCGTGTCAGCCATATCGTTGTCATGGGAATCGGTGAGCCTTTTGATAACTACAACAATGTCTTGAATTTCGTTCGTACTATCAATGATGACAAGGGAATGGCTATCGGTGCCCGTCACATCACGGTTTCAACCTCAGGTTTGGCCCATAAAATTCGTGACTTTGCTAATGAAGGAGTTCAAGTCAATCTTGCCGTTTCCCTTCACGCACCTAACAATGAGTTGCGTTCAAGCATCATGAAGATTAACCGTGCCTTTCCGATTGAAAAACTCTTTGCGGCTATTGAGTACTACATCGAAACAACCAATCGTCGTGTGACCTTTGAATACATCATGCTCAATGAAGTCAATGATGGTGTAGAACAAGCCTTGGAATTGGCTGAATTGCTCAAGAACATCAAGAAATTGTCTTATGTAAACTTGATTCCTTATAACCCAGTTAGTGAGCATGACCAATATAGCCGTAGTCCTAAAGAGCGCGTTCTGGCCTTCTATGATACGCTTAAGAAAAAAGGGGTTAACTGTGTTGTTCGTCAAGAGCATGGTACAGATATTGATGCAGCTTGTGGACAATTGCGTTCTAATACAATGAAACGTGACCGCCAGAAAGCAGTCGCAGCAGTCAATCCTTAATGATGAAGAAAACTTATAATCATGTTTTGGTCTGGGGAGTCATTTTCTATAGCATTTGCATTGTTTATTTTTGCTTTACTCCTCAAGAACAATCTCCCGTGGGGGTGGAAACTCCAGGTATTCAACATCTTGGACGCCTGGTTTTTCTTTTGACTCCTTTCAATTCTCTCTGGAAACTGGGTGAAGTAAGTGACATTGGACAATTATGTTGGATTTTTCTACAGAATATCCTCAATGTCTTCTTGCTTTTTCCTCTGATTTTCCAACTCCTTTATCTCCTTCCAAACTTGCGTAAGACAAGAAAAGTGATCTTTTTCAGTTTTCTTCTGAGTCTAGGAATTGAGTGTATGCAGTTAGTCTTAGATTTTTTCTTTGATTTTAATCGCGTCTTTGAAATTGATGATTTGTGGACCAATACCTTGGGTGGCTATCTGGCTTGGCTACTTTATAAACGATTACATAATACTCAATGAAAATCAAAGAGCAAACTAGGAAGCTAGCCGCAGGCTG
>NZ_JVRR01000123.1 GCF_001070715.1 Streptococcus pseudopneumoniae | reverse complement strand
GTTACTTCTTTGATTTTTGAAAATAATGTTGTCATTTCAGTTCCTTCTTTCTTTCATCCATTTTACCACTTTTTATAGGAGAAGGATAGCGGAAAGGTGGATTTCTAAATTAGTATCTTAGTCTTGCTGTGTCTTAGAAAAAATCGTATTCTCTGCATGTGAGGTGAAATCTAAGAACTATTCCAAGACCAACCAAACCATTAATTTTCAAACAAAAACAATTCAACACTATGTTTGTTCAGTTTTTCATGAAATTTGCAGAAAATAGTTGACTTTGCCTTCTTATTTCTTTAAAATAGTACAAAACTAGGAAAAGGAAAAAATCATGACCAAAACAATTCTTGTTACAGGTGGAGCTGGCTACATTGGCTCCCATACCGTTAAAGCTCTTTTAAATGCTGGCTATCAGGTACATGTTCTAGATAATCTCTCTACAGGAAATCGAGCGGCTGTAGATAGTCGTGCTAGCTTTAAAGAACTGAATGTTTATGATGCTAGCGCCTTCAAAACTTATTTGGAAGAAAACAAGATTGACGCTGTTCTCCATTGTGCGGGTGAGATTGTTGTGAGCGAAAGTATTGAAAATCCAAGTAAATACTTCACTGCCAATGTTGCTGGTATGAACCAAGTTCTCAAAGTCTTATCTGAAGTTGGCATTCAAAAAATCATGTTCTCTTCGACTGCTTCCCTCTATGGTAATAACTGTATTGACAAGCCAGCAACTGAAGATACCCTGCTCGACCCTGTCAATCCTTATGCAGAGACAAAACTGATGGGTGAACGAATGATTTATTGGATGGCCAATCGCTACGACTGGAAATATGTCATTTTCCGTTACTTTAATGTAGCTGGGGCTGAAATGGATGCTTCAAACGGTCTGCGAGTGAAAAATCCAACTCACATCATTCCAAATATCAACAAGACCGCATTGGGACAAAATGATAGCCTAAAAATATTTGGAGATGACTACGATACACGTGATGGTTCATGTATTCGGGATTACATTCATGTCTTGGACCTTGCACAGGCTCACGTTAAAGGGATGAATTACCTCTTTCAAGAAGACAGTTCTTCTCAAATCTTTAACTTAGGAACTGAAAAAGGCTATACCGTCAAAGAAATCTTTAAAACTGCTGAAGAATTACTGAATCAAAAAATACCACACGAAATTGTTGCTCGCCGTGCTGGGGACCCAGCCAGCGTCCTAGCAGACGCATCAAAAGCTAAAAAATATCTTGATTGGAAGGCTAGCTACTCCCTCGAAGATATTATTTTATCAGATTATCGTTGGCGTGTTAAAGAAGGCAAAAACATTTTGGAATAAATAGCAGAAACATCAATAATAAATAAAAACACAGATAGATGGCACTTGATAAAGACCAAGTATCATCTATCTGTGTTTTATACATTAGAATCCAATTTATACTCTTCGAAAATCTCTTCAAACCACGTCAACGTCACCTTGCCGTAGGTATGGTTACTGACTTCGTCAGTTCTATCCACAACCTCAAAACACTGTTTTGAGCAGCCTGCGGCTAGTTTCCTAGTTTGTTCTTTGATTTTCATTGAGTATTATTTTGCATTTCTCTTTAAAGAAAAGTGGTCTGGGACGGGGTCCTTACCTGGTTTCGACCAAGGATGGCAACGTAAAATCCGTGTCAAGCCCATCAAAACACCCTTGAAGCCATGTTTTTCAATAGCCTCAATCATATAGTTTGAACAAGTAGGCTCAAAGCGACAAGAGGGAGGAAAGGCTGGTGAGATAAACCGTTGGTAAAAGCGCACAGGCGCTATTAAAATTCGTTTCATTATTTCTTGGTTACAGCCATGGTATGTAGTTGGCTGATTTCTTTTTTATTAAGACGACGGGATTCTCCTGGACGGAGTCCTGTCAAGTCTAGGTGTCCGAAACGAGTCCGAGACAGTTTATCTACTTGGAGACCAACAGCTTCAAACATCTTTTTAACCTGGTGGTTACGTCCTTCATGGATGGTCAACTGCACCACAGAGCGGTTTTTGACTGGATCCACTTTGAGAATTTCATAAACAGCTGGCTTGGTTTTCTTGCCATCAATCTCAAGACCGCGGGTCAAGGGACGAAGATTGTCCTTGTTGGCCACACCTTTAACACGCGCAACATAAACCTTGTCAATCTCATTACGAGGGTGAATCATTTCATCCGTAAAATCCCCATCATTGGTCAAAATCAAGACTCCTGATGTATCCCAGTCCAAACGACCAACTGGGTAAATACGCTCTTTGACATTGGGCAAGAGGTCGACAACAGTCTTGCGCCCCTTGTCATCTGTCACACTGGAAATGACACCGCGTGGTTTGTTAAGCAGATAATAGACCTTTTCTTCGTTGTAGATAGGTTGACCTTCCACTTCGACCTTGTCGCCTGACTTGATAGTGGTTGCTAGTTCACGTACCACTTGGCCGTTAACCGTCACCAAACCTTGCTTGATCAGCTCTTCTGCTTTTCTCCTACTGGCCACACCTGCGTGGGCAATATACTTATTGATTCTCATCTTCTTCTATCCTTTCACCAAATAATTGGCTTTCTTGGGCTTGAATCTCAAGCTCATCAATCACTGGTAATTCTTCTAAATGGTTTATCCCCATGTAGTCTAGGAAATAATCTGTAGTCACATAGAGGTTGGGACGACCCAACACTTCTTTTTTCCCGTCTTCTCGTATCAAATCAAATGCCTGCAACTTTGCCAAAGCCCCACTCGAATTGACCCCACGGATGGCATCAATCTCTATCCGTGTGATGGGCTGTTTGTAGGCAATGATGGACAAGGTCTCAAGGGCAGCCCGAGATAAACTCTGGTTGATAGGTGCCTTAGAGTATTCCTTCAAAATCTCTGAAAACTGAGGCTTGGTCACCAATCTATAAGCGCCCCCTGTCTCAATCAGAGCCAAACTGGAATCTGGGTCCTTTTCATACTTCTGGGCTAATTTTTCTAAACTCTGTTGGATGCCTGTCGGTGGCAGAGAGAGGAGTTCAGCTAACTGGCGGACTCTAATCCCATCTTCACCCGCTACAAACAAGAGCGCTTCTATTTTTGCTAAAGTACTCATCTTTCCTCTCTATCAAGTCTAGCTTTGGGCCACTTGACTTTCTTCCTTCTTTTCCATGAGATAAATATCTCCGAAACTTTCCTCTTGCACGAGGATTAGTTCCTGAGTTTTGATTAACTCTAGGGTTGCCAAAAAGAGGGTAATGACCTCTTGGAGATTCTGGGCTTCCTTAAACAAATCCTGCAAGCACAATTGGTCTCGTCCAGCCAAGGACTCTTTCACGATAACCATCATGTCCTCAATCTTATACTCATCCCGCAGGATAGTCGTATGATTCTGTTCAAACTCCTCTTTTTTCTTGGATAGGATATTTGAAAAAGCCAAAAAGAGGTCAATGGTCGTCTTGTCATGCACAAGCTCCGCATCTTCGTAAATCAACTCTGTCGGCGCTTTGGAATAGTGCTGGGCCCGTTCTTGGTGCTTAGCTTCCAAGTGCTCCCCCAAGAGCTTGAACTTGCGGTATTCTTCGATTTGGGAGAGAAGATCCTGCTCCAGGTCATCCTCCAAATCTGTCACTTCCGCTACCTTTGGCAAGAGCTTGCGGCTCTTGATCAGCATGAGCTGACTGGCCATGACCATGTACTCACCCGTCACTTCCAGACGCATAGCCTGCAGGGTTGAGACATAAGCTAGATACTGTTCGATAACTTCCGTAATGGGCACATCGTAGATATCCATCTGGTACTTAGAAACCAGGTGCAAAAGCAAGTCCAGGGGCCCTTCAAAATCTTTTAATTTAATATCCATTATCTATATTTTTCTAAGGTCAGGACTGTTTTTAATCCTAATTTTTTTGCAATTTCGTACAAATCGACCTTGTTTTCAATTTGTCGTAGAATGAACTGTTCCCGCAAGGCTTGGGCTGATAAGGCTGGAAAACCTTTCTCCTTGACAAAAGCTTCTAACTGACGAAAGGCCCACTGACGGGAATAGGCTTTCCCTCCCCTTTCAAAGAGATAGGTCTGCCCCATCAAGGGTTCCAATTCTGAAAGCAAGGTCGTGGGAATGGTGACAATCCTCTGTTGGGAAGCCTTATTGATTCGCAGCACCTGAAAATCCAGATTGATATCCTCAACCTTGAGAGCTAAAATCTCACTCGGCAAGAGCCCCATTTCCAAAATCAGGAGAGCCAGTAAGCGGCCCTCTGGATAGTCGCTTTCCTGCCAAAAAGAGTCTAAGTCTAACAGTTCTGGCTTTTCGGTCTTCTTTTCAGCTTGTTTAGCTAATTCCAAGCGGTAAAAGCTATCCACTTCTCCTTTTTGATAGAGAAAGTAGAGAAATTGGTTACAGGTCGAAGTCTTTCGCTTCTGAGCGCTGATTTTTAGATTGACTAGCTGGGCTTGGTAAATCTTGAGACTGGTCTCAGAAATCCGCTCGCCTACAATGTCTAAAAATTGCTCCAAATCATACCTATAGGACTGCTTGGAATTGGCAGACAGACCCTGCTTTTCCTCTAAAAAGTCTGAAATCCTGTCTTTTATTTGCATCGAATCTCATATTCCTTACTAAAGTCATGCAAGAGGGCATTGACTGCCTTGAGGATAGACTTGCGCGTGATAATCCCTTGGAAAATACCAGACGCATCCACAACCGGCAAGAAGGACTCATCTACCAGCTTGTGCAAGACCTCCGTAATGGTAAAATCAGGAGAAACAACCGCTACATCTGTTCTCGTCATATGAACGATATCCGTATCTGCCATAATTTCTTGACTCAAGTCATGCTCCATCTGGTAAGCCATAATATCTCTGAGCCCAATAGTTCCAACAAAGTGTTTTTCATCTGTCACAACAGGAACACGGGTATAGGTCATCTGACTAAGCAAGAGGGTTGCATGATCCGCATTGTGGGTATCAATCAACACGGCTAGATTTTCAGCAGGGGTCAAAAAAGTTTCCTCCTGCCCCAACAAGAAAGTTTCAAACTCCTTGGCAATCATCGACTAAACTCCTTGGACAAGCCTGGATACACCTCATGGTCTCGTGTCAAAAAGTCCACTTTAAAATAACTATCATCAATCTCCACACGAGCATAGAGACATTCTCTGATGGTCCCACGTGGTTGACTGATGGAACCTGGATTTAGAAAGAGGGTCTTGCCTTCCATCCAAGCACTTGGCACATGCAAGTGACCATAAAGGCAGATATCAGCATTTTCTTCCTGAGCCCAGTAGTCCAACTTTTGAAAATTGAAATTAATGTCAAACAAGTGACCATGAGTTTGGATAATCTTGGTCGAACCAAGCTCAGTCACCAACCGTTCTGGGTAGCCGGCGTAAAAGTCCATGTTCCCTTTAACAACACGGATGCCTTCCCAAAGGGGAGAATCAGGACGCAGTTCAGAATCGCCGTTATGAAAAACGGCGTCAACTTTGCCCACATAGCGATCACGGATTTCTTCCACAATCAAGCTATCGCCATGGGAATCGCTCATTACAATGATGGTTTGCTTTGCCATGATGGAAATACCTCCAAAAGTTTCTTAACGGCTAAGGCACGGTGAGATTGACTATTTTTTTCTTCAAGGGTTAATTCCGCTGATGACTTACCTGTCTCTCCTACAAGGAAGAGAGGATCGTAACCAAATCCATTTTCACCCTTAGGTTCAAAGTTAATGTAGCCTGGCCAGTCTGCTTCAACAACCAAGCTTTCCTTGTTTGGACTGGCCACGACTAGGGTTGTATGGAATTGAGCCGAGCGGTCCTTGAGTTCAAAGACCATGGCCAATTCGTGCAAGAGTTTGGCATTGTTTTCACGGTCAGTAGCTCCCACACCTGCGAAACGAGCTGACCAGACACCTGGCAAGCCACCAAGGACATCGACTTTGAGACCTGAGTCATCTGCCAGAACCATCTTGCCCGTTAATTTGGAAATAGTTTCTGCCTTTAGGCGGGCATTTTCTTCAAAGGTCATACCTGTTTCTGCTACTTCCGGTAGGTCAGGATAGTCATTGAGATTTTCCACATCGTAGCCTAGCTTGTCAAAGATCGCTCGGAATTCCTTGGTCTTGCCCTCGTTTCGAGTCGCAATCAATAAGGTTTCTCTAACTTTGCTTGTCTCAAAGAAATCATGAACATTGACCCCTTCTTTAGGCAATTCCACATGCAGGAGTTGCCCATTTTCAACCAAGAGTAAAGCCCCCTGACGTTGGATGACTTCCACATTTCGTCCCATTTCTTGGTTGAGGATATCTACCACAAAAGACAATAAACGGTAGCGAGAACCATAGCGTAAAACAGTAACAGAAACAGGAAAACCTCGATCCTCATCTCGAAATCTTTGGGCAAACTCCAATAGAGGAAAATCCAAGTCATCATCCGTCAACGTCCGGACGCCACCAAAAATACCATAGGACCCGACATACCAGTCCTGTTCATCCTTATATTCATAAATTTTATTTGTCATAATTCTACATGCTCCACATGAATCTCTTTTTCCAGCCATTCTTCACCAATTTGTGCAAAACTTTGGCTGCTGGCTGTTGTGTAAAAACAGTGATGGAGTGGTCCAGCATCGCGACCACGATTGATTTCAAAATAATTGAGTAAGACTGAGATGTCCCGTACGCACTCTGCTCCACTATCGATGAGCTGAACCTTTGGTCCCATGACATTTTGAATAATAGGTCTGAGGAGTGGATAGTGGGTACATCCTAAGATTAAACTGTCCACCTTACCAACCAAGGGACGCAGGGTTTCATAGACCACTTTCTTGGTGACACTGGTTGACAGTGCCCCCGACTCCACCAAAGGAGCAAACTTGGGACAGGCCAAACTCTCCACCTGTAAGTCCGGATCCAAATCATGGATTTTCTGACGGTAGATGTCTGATTGGACTGTCATGGGCGTTCCAATCACTCCGATTTTCCCACCTTGACTGGACTTGATGGCTGCCGAAGCTCCTGGCAAAATCACACCTAGGACAGGAATATCTAGTTGAGCCTTGATTTCTTCCCAGACGACGGCAGTCGCAGTATTACAAGCAATGACAATCATCTTGACATCCTTGGTCAAGAGAAAGTTAACCAACTGCCAAGTATATTCACGAATTTGCTCAGCAGGACGGGGACCATAGGGCGCCCGCGCCGAATCTCCAATATAGACGATTTCTTCATGGGGAAGCTGGCGCATGAGCTCGCGCACAACCGTCAAGCCCCCGACACCCGAATCCAAAAAACCAATTGGTCGATTATCCATACAGTCTTCTTTCTAGTCTTTTTTCTGATTGATAGTTCATTATGATTACCGTTCCGTATGAACTGAATAATGACAGCCTAATCAATAACCATCTCTCTTAATCATAATCAAATATCAATAGAATGCAAGGAAAAAGTCTCATCCCTAAACCATAGCCAACATAGTGAGAAGTCTGGAACTTTCATCCCAGACTTTTCCTTATTTATTTTTTCTTTTTATTGTTAGCAAGGGCTGCCTTTTGTTGGCGGATGATTTGGTGGTAAACTTGTTGTACCTTAGCTTCGCTTGGTTTTTGACCATTTGCACTCAAAAGAGTACGAACTGCTTCAGCATTCAAACGTGGGTTGTCAGCGAATTCTTTTTCGATTTGCTTACGAACCAAGTACATTCCTCCAAGAGCTCCTCCTAGAAAAGCTAGCACAATCAATACAATTGCTAATAGTAAATCCATCATTTTTCTCCTGTTTCTTTTTGAGTCCCTTTCATTATACCACAAACTAGCCACCCTGACTAGTTTGTTTTACGCTTTCAAGAATGGAATAGACAGCAAAAAGAACCCTGATTTTCTGCAAAAGAGGGCTCCTTACTGAGTTTATACTCACTGAAAATCAAAGAGCAAACTAGGAAGCTAGCCGCAGGTTGCTCAAAACACTGTTTTGAGGTTGCAGATAGAGCTGACGTGGTTTGAAGAGATTTTCGAAGAGTATAAGGAAGTACCATGAAGAAATACCAACAACTATTTAAGCAAATCCAAGAAACCATTCAAAACGAGACTTACGCTGTCGGAAATTTCCTTCCTAGCGAGCACGACCTTATGAACCAGTATCAGGTAAGCCGTGATACCGTCCGAAAGGCCCTGTCTCTCCTCCAAGAGGAAGGATTGATCAAAAAGATACGGGGGCAAGGTTCTCAAGTCGTCAAAGAAGAAACCGTCAATTTCCCTGTATCCAACCTAACTAGTTACCAAGAACTAGTCCAAGAACTTAGACTGCGCTCTAAAACCAACGTGGTCAGTCTGGACAAGATTATTATTGATAAAAAATCCTCACTAATAACTGGCTTCCCAGAGTTTCGTATGGTTTGGAAGGTGGTCCGCCAGCGTGTGGTGGATGATCTGGTATCCGTTCTGGATACGGACTATCTAGATATGGAACTGGTCCCAAATCTCACTCGCCAAATTGCTGAGCAGTCCATCTATTCTTATATAGAGGACGACCTCAAACTCCTTATTGATTATGCCCAAAAGGAAATAACCATTGACCACTCAAATGACCGAGACAAGATTCTCATGGATATTGGCAAAGACCCTTATGTCGTTTCGATTAAATCAAAAGTCTATCTCCAAGATGGACGCCAATTTCAGTTTACCGAAAGTCGCCATAAATTAGAAAAATTTCACTTTGTAGACTTTGCAAAGCGCAAGAAATAAAAGACTGAAACACCACATCTCAGCCTTTTTCTTTATCCCAAAACCAATTCATCACTGACTAGACTTTGGCCACTATTTTTCTGGAAGAGATGCATGAGATCTTCAACCGTTAGATGCTTTTTCTCCTCTCCTTTGACATCCACCACTATCTTGCCTTGATAGAGCATAATGAGACGATTACCATACTCAATCGCATGGTTCATATCGTGGGTAATCATCAAAGTCGTCAACTGATGGTGTTCCACAATCTTTTGCGTCAAATCCATCACCATTTGACTAGTTTTCGGGTCAAGTGCCGCAGTATGTTCATCCAAAAGCAAAAGTTTAGGTTTCACCAGAGCTGCCATGACTAGGGTCAAAGCCTGTCTTTGTCCTCCTGAGAGATATTGAGTATCTACTTTTAAGCGGTTTTCAAGACCAATATTCAACTCCTTCAAGGCCTCTTGGAACTGGATTCTATCCTTCTCCTTCACGCCCCAGCCAAGTCCTCTCTTCTGCCCGCGTCTCAAGGCAATAGCCATATTCTCCTCAATCGTCAAACGAGAAGCTGTCCCCATCTTAGGATCTTGAAAAACACGGGCGATATCCTTGGCTCTCTTTCTTACACTCAGATTTTTAATGGATTTGCCTGCCAATAAAAGGTCCCCTTCATCCACCGATAGATTGCCAGCCAAGATATTCATCAAAGTGGATTTCCCTGCTCCATTTCCACCAATCACAGAGATAAAATCTCCCTCTTCAACCTCTAAATCTAATCCTTTGAGGACATGGTTCTCATTGACCGTCCCTGCTTCAAATGTTTTGTGAATATTTTCAAGTGTTAACAAACTTGCCATAACTTTCTCCTCCTATTCATTTCTCAATTTCAGACCACGAACCTTTAATCTCTTTTGTAATTCTGGCGCAAATAAAACCAAGGCAAGCAAGATTGCATTAAAAAGACGAACCAGGTTTTGATCTAGATTTGGAATTTCATAGATATTTAAAATAATCAAACGGTAAACAATAGCACCAATTCCGATAGATAACAGGCGACCTCCAATGGTCAAGTCGTGTATCAAGACTTCCGCAATAATCACTGCACTCAAACCAACAACGATAGTTCCTGTCCCAGAAGTCACATCTGAAAATCCATCATTTTGGGCGAACAAGGAACCACACAAGGCAATCAAACCGTTTGAAATCATGTAACCAACAATCTTCATGGTGTCTACATTAACCCCATTTGCCTCACTCATCGGAATATTGTCCCCAGTCGAACGCAAGACCAAGCCAATCTCCGTTTTCATCAAAAGAGTCAAGACCAAACAAACAAGTAAGAAACAGGCTAAACTGAGTGAGAAAACAGCTTCTTCAGTTGTCAGTCCCAAGCTAGCCAACTGTTTAAAGACAGTTGAAGAATCTCCCAAGGAAAGATTGGGCACACTTCCCATGATTTTAATATTGATCGAATAAAGCCCTGTCAAGGTCACAATCCCTGTCAAGAGAGCTGGAATTTTCATCTTGGTGTGAAGCATTCCTGATACAAGACCTGCTACCATACCTGCCAGCAAAGCAAGTAGGGTCGCAATCCAAGGATTTGTCCCTGCCTGTATCTGTGATACAACGACAGCTGCCCCCAAAGGAAAGGCTCCCTCAGCAGTCATATCCGCAATATCCAAAATACGGAAAGTCAAGTAGACCCCAATAGCCATAATCGACCACAACAAACCTTCTGATAAACTAGATAATACAAAATTCATCTTAAACCTCCTTATTCCTTGCCTTCTAACTTACTAATATCAATTCCTAGTGCATCTGCCATTTCTTGATTTGTATGCAATTCCAGCTTTTCAGGCAACTCAACTGCTATATTTTCTGGCTTCTCACTTTTTAAGACACGAACCAGCATTCTTGCTGTCTGTCTTCCCAATTCTTCATAATTGGTTCCGTAGTTATACAAGCCACCAACCGCAATCATTTCTGTTGAACCACCAAATACTGGAACCTTGTGTTTAATAGAAACCTGCTTGACTGTTTCCATGGTTGATGAAATGATATTATCCGTTGGTACAAAAACCATATCCACCTCTGTCATCAAGCTTTCTGCTGCCGCCTTGACGTTATTACTGTCCAAGATTGTTTTTTCAACAACGGTAAAGCCTTTTTCTTCCAAAAGGCGCTTAGCTTCATCCTTTTGGACAACTGAGTTTGGCTCGCTCTGAGTATAGAGAATTCCAATTGTTTTAGCTTTTGGCAACACTTTCTTTATCAAATTGATTTGAGTTGAAATGGCATCTGATGACTGATCGCTTGTCCCAGTCACATTGCCCCCAGGGTGTTCTCTTGACTCAACCAACTTGGCACTGACAGGATCTGTTACAGCTGAAAAGATAACCGGTGTCGTTTGTGTTGTATTGACCAAACTCTGAGCAGAAGGCGTTGCGATGGCTAGAACGACATCACTAGATTCTGCTAGTTGCTGGGAAATCGTTTTTAGATTTCGTTGTTCTCCTTGTGCATTTTGCAAATCAATCTCGATATTTTTCCCCTCAACATAGCCTTGCTTGGCCAGCTCATCCACAAAACCTTCTCTAGTAGCGTCCAAAGATTGATGAGTAATAAACTGCGAAATACCGATACGAAATACATCTTTTTTCTTATCTGCCTTCAACTGATGCAAACTGATCAGAGAGGTCAAGAGGATACCCACTACCAAGAGAGGGGCTAGTAATTTTCGAACAACTTTCATAATGAAACTCCTTCTCAGAAAAGATAAAACAAAAAACCGCCTAGATACTATCTAAACGGATGCTTGAAATAATCTAACAAGTTATAACTTTGCTAGTCCATTTAGATATTCATCTATATGGACCACAATCAAAAATCTTAGCCACATAGATACAAACAAATTGCTTGAACTGTTTGCATCCATGGTGACATGTCTACAAACACTATCTAAAGTAGCTAAAGTAAAAGTTTTGATTCATCGTTACAGCTTGTCTCTTATTCATTTCTTTTTCTGCTTTCTTTTTGATGTTTCCTATCTTACCACCTTTTTCATCACCTGTCAAGAATATTTCAGAATTTTTTAAAATTTTTCAAAAATTCTTTCATGGCGCTTTCAAAGCCTTCAAATCAGTCCAACAAAAAAAGGTTTATAATTTCCATAAAAGTTGACATGGAAATTATAAAACCATTATTAGTTTAGTCCTTTTTGATAACGTGCCAATTCGGCTTGGTTCGCCCAAACATAGTGACCTGGACGGATTTCAACCATAGACGGCTTATCAGTCTCATAGTCGTGTTGACTTGGGTCGTAAACCTTCAAGACCTTCTTACGTTCCAAGATTGGGTCTGGAATCGGTACCGCTGAAAGCAAGGCTTGAGTATATGGGTGTATTGGATTGTTAAACAATTCTTCTGTTTCTGCAACCTCTACAATAACACCCTTGTAAATAACTGCGATACGATCTGAAATAAAGCGAACAACCGACAAGTCATGGGCGATAAAGAGATAGGTCAAGCCAAGTTCTTTTTGGAATTTTTTGAGCAAGTTCAAGACTTGGGCACGCACAGAAACGTCCAAGGCTGAAATGGGTTCATCCGCAATGACAAAATCTGGTTGCATGACCAAGGCACGGGCAATACCGATACGTTGACGTTGACCACCTGAGAATTCATGAGGGTAACGAGTCAAATGCTCAGCAAGAAGCCCCACTTCACGGATAATATTTTTAACTTTCTCTTTACGTTCTTCTTCATCCTTAAACAAATGGTGATTGTAAAGACCTTCAGAAATAATATAATCAACAGTCGCACGTTCATTCAAACTTGCCGCAGGGTCTTGGAAAATCATCTGGATACGACGAATCAATTCCGCAGCTTGTTCGCGCGATTTCTTACCATTAATCTTTTGACCATCAAAAATGATATCACCATTACTTGTATCATTTAGACCAATAATGGCACGACCAATAGTTGTTTTCCCACTACCTGACTCACCAACAAGCGAAAACGTTTCTCCCTTGTTGATAAAGAAGTTAGCATTTTTAACTGCGACAAACTTCTTACTTCCTTCACCGAAGGAAATTTCTAAATCTTTGATTTCTACTAATTTTTCAGACATTTCCTTCCTCCTAGTCTGCCAGATGGGCAAATCCCATTTTTTCACGAATCTTATCATGGAGATTTGCAATCACAGCTGGTTTTTCTACTTTTGGAGCATCCTCATGAAGTAGCCAAGTTTTAGCCCAATGTGTCTCTGATACTGAGAATTGAGGAGCTTTTTGTTCGAAGTCAATCTGCATTGCATAGTCAGAACGCAAGGCAAAGGCATCCCCTTTCAGGTCAGTATAAAGTGACGGAGGTGTTCCTGGGATTGAGTAAAGATCTCCTTTATCATCAGCAAGCTGAGGCAAGCTAGACAAGAGACTCCATGTATATGGATGGCGAGGGTCATAGAAGACTTCCTCAACAGTTCCATACTCAACGATTTCTCCTGCATACATCACCGCTACCTTATCCGCAATACTTGCTACCACACCAAGGTCGTGGGTAATAAAGATTGTTGTGAAATGGTACTCGTTTTGTAAAGATTTTAGCAAATCAATAATCTGTGCTTGGATGGTTACATCCAAGGCAGTCGTTGGCTCATCACAGATCAAGACATCAGGTCGGCAGGCAAGGGCAATAGCAATAACGATACGTTGACGCATTCCTCCAGAATATTGGAAGGGGTATTCATCAAAACGTCTATCTGCGTCTGGAATCCCAACCTTATTCATGTAGTCAATGGCCAATTCTTTTGCTTCTTTAGCTGTTTTTCCTTGGTGTTTTACAATAACTTCTGTAATCTGACTACCAATTGTTTTAATTGGGTCCAAACTAGTCATCGGGTCTTGGAAGATCGTCGCAATCTTAGCACCACGAATTTGTTCCCAATCTTTGTGAGAAGATAAAGCTGTCAAATCCTGACCACGGTAGTCAATACTTCCTTGGGCAATACGACCATTTTCTTCAAGCATACCTGTGAAAGTCTTTGTCAAAACAGATTTTCCTGATCCTGACTCACCTACCAAGGCTAATACTTCTCCTTCAACTAGTTCAAGAGAAACGCCGCGAATAGCTGTCAATACTTTGTCACGAACGTCAAATTCCACGACAATATCGCGAGCAGTCAAAATTACATTTTTTTCTTTTGTCATTTCTACTCCTATCTATGTGTACGTGGATCACTAGCATCCGCTAAGTTTTGACCAACTACGAAAAGGGACAAGGATACCAAAACAAGAGTTGTCAATGGAATCCAGAATAAGTAAGCATTGGTTGTTACGTTTTGTGAATAATCTGAAATCAAACGACCCAAACTTGGCACTGTAATCGGTAATCCAAGACCGAAGAATGACAAGAAGGCTTCATATGAGATAAAGCTTGGAAGCATTTGAGTCATAGTTGTCACAATAACAGATACCAATTGTGGCATAATGTTTTTGGCAACAATCTTCAAGGTTGGTGTTCCCAAAGTACGTGACGCCAAGTTGTATTCCAAGTCACGATAACGCAAGATTTGCACACGGATCATGAAGGCAATCCCAATCCATGTCGTCACACTCATGGCAAAAATCAGATTCCAGAATCCAGCTCCGATTGAGTAAGTCAAGACAATGACAATCAAAAGAGATGGGATGTTTGAGATGACGTTATAAACTTCCATCATCACGCGGTCAACTGATTTTGAAATTCCCCAAATACCACCGACAAAAACACCGATAACCAAGTTAATCACTGTCGCAATCACAGAAATGAGGATAGAGTTACGAGCTCCGAACCAGACACCGTCAAAGAGAGATTTACCGTTACTGTCTGTACCGAACCAATGCTCCGCATTTGGCTTGATATAACGAGCACTAAAGTCGTTTACCTTGCTGACATCATTGAAATCAAACTTAGAAAACATTGGATAGATGAAACTCATCAAAATGATAGCTACCAAGATTCCCAACATGACTACAGTTGATTTCTTCTTCATAAATTGTCTAAATACTGAACCCCAGTATGAATAAGCTGGCGCATCAATGGCTTCAGAGGCAAAATCGTCACGTTTTACAAACTGAAATTTTTCTTTATCGATTGTAGACATTATTTGCCTCCTTTCTCAGTCAATTTAATACGTGGGTCAATAATCGTCATCCAAATATCTCCCAAAAGAAGTGAGAAGATAGAAATACATGTAAAGATGAAGACAAGACCTACGACCATAGAGTTATTAGATGCTTTTACAGAGTCAATCAACATTTTACCCATACCTGGGAAGGCGAAGACTGTTTCAGTAAGGGTTGCACCACCGATAACCCCGATAACAGCACCAGGAATTCCTGAAACCAGCGGAACCATGGCATTTTTAAAGATGTGTTTGTTTGAAATTTCTTTTTCAGACAAACCTTTTGCACGAGCAAAACGAACAAAGTCTTGTGATTGTAAGTCAATCATATAACGACGAATCCAAATAGCGGTACCAGGAGCACCCAACAAACCAAGGATAACTGCTGGTAAAACATACGAACGCCAATCTCCAGCACCCAAGATAGGGAATGAATCTGGCAAACCGATTGAAGAACCAGCCAAACGAACGATATAAACCAAGGCAATTGTTGGAAGAGCCATCAAGAAGGTCAAAGCCCCTGTTGAGAAGCTATCAATCCAAGTATTCTTGAAGCGAGCCATAGCTGAACCAAGTGGCACGGCAATCGCATAAGAAATCACCAAACCGATCAATCCAACGACAGCAGAGCTGGCAATCATAGAAGGATATTGGTAGTTGCTTTCAGTTGCAGTATATGGGTCATCTTTTCCGTAGTTGGCTACTTCACGAGAGTCAGCCTGACTAGGTGATTTATAGGTTCTTGAGTAAATATTTACAGAAGAAGTTTTCTTACCTGTTGGGAACTGAACTTGAGATGTTTTTGTTTGCCCTTGCCCTTGAGTAATAACCTGTAAAACAGGGCTATTAGCATAGGTTGGATAAGAGTCACCTAAATTAATGTTCACAAAGTTTTGATGCACAAATGGGAACTGACTGTTGAAGTACAAGAGATATTTGTGTTTAGTTCCTGAACCAACCAATGACCATCCGATAGCTGGATCATTTTCAAAACGAAGGTAACGTTTCAAGTCTGGATTTTCAGGGTCTTGAATTTTATTTGTATGATCAATGTCAATCAAGTTCGCATAGAAGTGAAAAACACGTTCAAAAATTGGGATTTCACGAGTAGCGTAGAATTGGCCACTTTCAGTAAATTCTCCCAAGGTCCAACCATGACCGATTTGTTTGATGTATTTTTCATAGATAGCCTTGTTGGTGTCATTAGCTTCAACGGTTACAGAAGCATCCATCTGGCTAGCTTTTTCTTGCAACTCTTTGGTATCGTAGTACTCGATATAGCCCATACGCTCATAAACAGTATTCTCATAGTTATCACGTTTATCAGCAGTTGTCGCAATCTTGTTATAGTTGGTATCCTGTTTGAAAATCAATTTTCGAGGAACCATTGTATAGATAATCGTGTAAGTCAAGGTTGTTACTAAGAAGATAGAAACCAATGACCGCAAAACACGCATAAAAATATATTTTTTCATATCATTTCCTTTAAAAATCCCAAAAGAACCTTCTCCTCATGGAGAGAAAGTTCTATTGAAAATTATTTACTTCACATGACTTGCCAATTCTTTTTGAGCTTTCTCGTTTGACTCAGTCTTTTCTTTCAACCATTTTTCACGAGCTTTTTCATACTCTTCTTTGGTGATTGCTTTTTCACCAACTTCAGTGTACTTCAAGTATCCTGAATTTTCACCCTTAAGACCGGCTACTGAATATGAAGAGCTAAATGGTAGAACTTTTGAAACATATGAAACGGCTGTTTCTTTAGGAGAAGCCATTACTGGAATTGTCAAAGCATTGTCAGTCAACCAAGCTTGTGCTACCGCGTATTTTTCATAACGTTTTTGAACATCTTGGTTCTCGCTGTTTGCATCATCAAGTAATTTTCCATAGTCAGCTAAACCAAGTTTACTTACTACTGAAGCATCTGTGTTTTGGTCAATACCAAGGTAAAGGCGAGTGCTTCCTCCCTTAATGACGAATTGATCCAAGAAAGTAGAAGGATCTTGATAGTCAGGGTTCCATCCTAGCAAGGTATGAATATCCCAGTCTTGCTCTTTAGCTGTTGGAGCGCTAAATGAGATTGGTAAAGCTTCTGCTTGAGTCATTTGTTGCAAGTCTACAACAACATTATCTGAACCCAATACTTTTTCAATTGATTGTTTCAATGATTGAACACGGTTTACAACCGCTGTTGATTCTTGGATAACCAAGGCATCCAAGTGGATTGGGAATTCAACACCTTCAGCTTGCAGGCTTGATTTAGCTTTAGCAAAGGCTTCTTTAGCTTTTTCTTCATTGTAAAGTCCATTTTGAGAATCTGCTAGAGACACGTTTGACCAAGTAGAAGAATTTGTCTTAGCCAAGCTATCTTGTACCAATTCACCAAATGTTTTCTTACCAACTTGAAGATTATAAGGTGCAAACGTATTACGGATGGCTACTGCAGCTCCATCAGTACCATTTGTTTGAGCTGAATAAGAAGCACGGTCCACTGCAAAGTTCAAGGCTTGACGGAATTCCTTATTTAGCAATGCTTTCTGAGTAGATGTCTTTTGGGCATCACTTGTTTTAGCAGTGTGGTTATAAGTTGTACGGCCATAGTTCAAGCTGACAGTTGCAACACCAGCACCTGGTTCGTTAAAGTAAATATTATCTTTGAAGTCAGTCGCATATTTTTCATATGTAGAACTTGTAGGGAAGATACGAGCCTTGCTATATTGACCATCGGCAAACCCTTTAGCAATCACATCTTGGTCCTTACCATCCCAGAAAGTGAACTTAACGTTCTCAATTTTTACATTTTCTTTGTCCCAGTATGCATCATTTTTAGCCATCTCGATAGATGATTTAGGAGTTACAGACTTCAAGACAAATGGACCGTTATAAAGAATAGAATTAGCATCTGTTGGGGCACCAAAACCTTCCCCTTTTGAAGTTAAGAATTCTTCATTAACTGGCATCAAAACACCACTAGTGGTCTTGTCATTCCAGAAAGTTTCTGGCTGGTTCAAGGTATATTCTAGTGTTTGATCATCAAGCGCTTTTACTCCAACGGTTGAAAAATCGCTTGTTTCACCCTTGATATAGGCTTCTAATCCCTTAATAGAAGAGCTAACGATTGAAAGTCCTTTTGATTTTCCATCTACAGCATGTTTCAAACCAGTAACGAAGTCTTTAGCAGTTACAGGAGCGTATTCTTCTCCCTCTGCTGTCACCCATTTAGCATCCTTACGGATTTTATAGGTATAAGTCAAACCATCTTTTGAAACTGTCCATGATTCAGCGATAGAAGGAACTAGGTTACCATATTTATCATTAGCCAACAAACCATCTACGGCATTTGTTGTGATGAATGATGTTGAATCGATATTGCTGACGATATAGTCCAGGGTTTCTGGATCTGTTTGATAAACATATTGGTAATCTTTTGCTAGTTTGGCATTATTTGAACTAGTGTTTGAACATGCAGCTAGAACTCCTGACGCTAATAAGGTAGCTCCCGCTACAGCAAGCACTTGACTTTTTTTCATTTATTTACTCCTCTTATAAAGTATAGGTTATTATCAACTATACCATATATTCCAATATATTTCAAGAAAAGCAAACGAATTTTCAGAATATTTAGGCTTATTGACACAAAAAATCGGAAAAAGCTATTGACTGAAAATCATTTTCAAGGTATAATAATAAACGTTAAGGCGGTATAGCCAAGTGGTAAGGCACGGCTCTGCAAAAGCTTGATCGTCGGTTCAAATCCGTCTACCGCCTTTTATAACTTGATTTATCAAGTGTCAAATGAACAGAAAGCCCAGTTTGATGGGCTTTTTTCTTTTTCTTTGAACAAATACATATAACTTACAAATTTTTTGGGGCGAATTTGGGGCGGACTTCTTTTTAGGAAACAATCTCTTTTCAAATCAACTGAAAAAAGCTTTGTCACGCACTGTGACAAAAGCCTCTAATTTACTCTGTTTCTTCTTCTATTTCGACTTCTGTAATTTGGACTTTTACCTTGGTAACACGTCCATTTTTCACTTTATCATTGGTTAGGATAAGTTGTTTGTTTTGGCTGACCAATTCATAGCTAATCTTCTCAGTCGTTGGAATGGTCCCAACTCCTGTCAAATAATAACCAGCGATGGTATCAACGTCATCACTTGCCAGTTCAACATCAAAGTAGTCATTAAAATCATTGAGATTCATGGTACCTTGAACGATATAAGTATCTTCTCCGATTTGATGAACTTCGATTTCTGCCTTATCTGTTTCGTCATCGATCTCCCCAACGATTTCCTCTAAGAGGTCTTCCAGGGTCACCAAACCAGCCATCCCACCGTATTCATCTAGCAAGATTGCCATTTGTCTTTGAGTATTTCGCAATTCTTTTAGCAAGTCATCCACAAAAATAGTTTCAGGAACAAAAAGTGGATCTTGTAAGATTTTCTTCCAAACAATATTGTCAAAACCGTCAACAAAGCCCGCCTTAAGGAGACTCTTGGTGTGAATAATCCCAATCACATTGTCCTTATCCCCATCATAGACAGGGATACGAGAATAATTTTGTTTTAAAATACTTTGGATAATGGTTTGACTCTCATCCTGAATATCGACCATGAAGGCATCCGTCCGAGGAACCATGACTTCTCTTGCCATTAATTCGTCCAGTGAAAAAATCCCCTGTAACATTTCAATTTCGTCAGCATCTAGTGTTTCTTCACTATTTGTCAGCATGTACTCAATTTCATCACGGGTCATTTTTTCGTCAGCATCGTCAAAGGTCATAGGAGTCAAGCGACTCAAGAGATTGGTAGATGCAGACAAGAGCCAAACAAAGGGACTAACTAGTTTCCCAAGTCCAATGATAACTGGCGCTGTACGAATTGCCAAGGCATCCTTTAGATTAAGAGCGATTCTCTTAGGATACAATTCCCCAAAAACGATGGAAATATAAGTCAAAAATGCTAAAGATAGAAAACTTGCAACGGCATAAGCTGTTTCGCCATTTCCAAGCCAAGAAGCAATCTCTCGTCCCAGAGTTTCTGCCAAACTTGCCCCAGATAAGATCGTAATCAGGGTAATCCCTACTTGAATGGTTGATAAAAAGTGATTAGGATTTTCTAGTACCTTCAACAGACGGATATAGCGTCTATCTCCTTCTTCTGCCTTTTGTTCAACCCGCGCACGATTAAGTGAAACCATGGCCATTTCTGTGGCTGAGAAAAAGGCATTTAATACCGTCAAGATAAACAATAAAACAAATTGTAGCAACAAATTCTGACTACTTGGGTCTTCCATAGTTCTTCTCCTAAAATAGTATCTTATCCTTTATTATATCACAAAATATAGCTCAGTACATATTATTTTTTTCTTAGTACCTATTCTAGTTCTACTTAAATTGTCCAAAAAAGAACTCCTACATCTTCAAGTGACATAGGAGTTTATTTTGTATTTTACTGAGTAACAGTCACTTCTCCAGTTCGGTAATCCAGTTGAAGCCCTTTTTGAACATTGGGAACTAGGACATTAAATTCCAATTCTCCGTCTGAAGACTTGGCTTCAATCTGTGAAGCTGAAGGAACTAAATCCTCGTTTGAAGCGTAGTAAAGGGTTACACGGTAACGGACACGCTTGTTTTTATCCAAGGCCTTACGTACCATGCTTTCATAGTAGTTTTGACCAGTCGAATCCTCGGCTTGCGCCTGATTTGCCCAGGCTGTTTGAACAGCAATGTTTTTAGGATTGCTTGTTGAGGCATCAAAACCATCCAAGCCACCGATTAAGGCATAGCCTAATAAGTGACCTCTATCGACCGCATGGGTATAAGTACCCTTTAGATTCTTAACCTGATGCCAGCCTGGAGGAGTCCAAGAAGTCGAACCATTCCCAGTTTCTTCACGATTCTTGTACTGGCGAGTGGCCTTAGACAAGAGGGCATTAGCTACGGTTGGAACAGTTTCCTTGCCCACTGTCTTTGTTTTATTATCAGCGTAGGGCTTACTTGAAACCTTGGCATTTAGGTTTGTTTTATTACTATTGACGATAAAAGCACCAGCCCCGTTCCACTCCAGACTCCCTTTTATTTGGCTTTTGACTGCATCTGTTAAGACACTTTCTGCCAATTCTTGACTAGGCGCGTCTGGTGATTGACTTTTCTGACTCATTTTTGTCTTAGCAGCCTGATTGCCTAGTTCATTCTGCTTAATATAATAGCTCCCCGCAGATAAGAGCAATAACACTAGCAAACCAATCAGTGTCTGTCTTGTTTTTTTGTTCATATTTCTCCTTATCTTTAGAAAAAGACTGGTCTCCCAGCCTAATTTCCTGTAAATTTATGAATCAATTCCTGCCATTTTGCTGGAGACAGGATAGCCCACGGATCTTGACCCTTGCCCAAGATTCCATAACCTACCATTAGACCGATTCCTAGGGCTAAAACACCTAAAATCAGTACCAGGATGACTAAAAGTAAACGCTTGATTACGTAGCTTGATTTCTTATTCATCTTCATCACTTGCCTCAATCCGCTGAATCTTAGCACCTAGCTGCGCCAACTTCTCATGGAAACGGTAATAACCTCTATCCAAGTGGACTAATTTACCAACCACGGTTTCTCCTTGCGCTACCAAACCTGTCAAAATCAAGGCTGCGCTGGCACGAAGGTCAGTTGAAATAACTTCTGCTCCCTGCAAAGGCTGTCCACCAACAATACGAGCTGTATCACGGATAATCTCAGAATGCAAGCCCATGCGACGCATTTCTTCTAGGTGTTGGAAACGATTTTCGAAAACTGTCTCCACCATAGTTGATTCGCCTTTTGCGACGGTCATCAAGGCTGTAAATTGAGCCTGCATATCTGTTGGAAATCCTGGGTGGGGCAAGGTTTTCACATGAACAGCTTTTAGATTTTCTAGTTGAGAACGAACTCGAATCCCTTCAGTCTCCTCTGTCACTTCCACTCCCATTTCAAGCAATTTGGCAATCAAGGGACGGTTATGCTCCCAGACAGCGTCTTTAATCAAGATATCACCACCAGTCATGGCAGCAGCTACCATAAAGGTTCCTGCTTCGATACGGTCTTGGACTACATTGTGAGTCGTACCATGAAGTTTCTCAACACCGGTAATGGTAATGGTCTCTGTACCAGCACCCTTAACCTTAGCTCCCATTTCATTGAGGAGAATGGCTAGGTCAACAATCTCAGGCTCACGCGCAGCATTTTCAATCACTGTGATCCCATCAGCCAGAGTCGCTGCCATCATCAAGTTCTGCGTAGCACCAACACTTGGAAAATCCATATAGATATGAGCCCCATGTAAGCGGTCAGCCTTGGCTTCGATGTAACCAGCAGTCTGGCTAATCTTAGCCCCCATAGCTTCCAGACCTTTCAAATGAAGATCAATAGGGCGGCTACCAATCGTACAACCACCTGGCATGGATACCTTGGCATGACCTACACGAGCAAGAATTGGCCCCAAGACAACGATAGATGCACGCATCTTGCTGACATACTTGTAAGGGGCTTCCTCAGTGATGTCGCCAGTAGCATCCACCTCAACAAGATGGGCTTCCTCATCAAAGTCAACCTTGGCATTCAAACCACGAACCACCTGATTCATAATAAAGACATCCGACAAGATCGGTACATTCTGTAAGACTGTCTTTCCTTCACTTGCTAGAATAGTCGCTGCCAACAAGGGCAAGACTGCATTCTTTGCCCCTTCGATGGTTACACTTCCTACCAGACGATTATCGCCACCTTGAACCACAATTTTGTCCATACTCGTTTCCTTTACTCTTGATTTTATAATAATCCTCTAAGCGCTTCTTGCCACAACTGATACAGGCTGATAAAGAAAGAACTCAGGATGTAGCCCATGACAATGCTGAAAAGAGCTAGCAATAAACGAACTTTTCTTGTATTCTCATCTGTCACTTTTAAAACCTTTTCCCATCTAACAAGATCCTTTAGAAGGTAAAAACTCACATAAATAAAGAGCGTGTGACTGCTTAGAGTGAATAATAATTGAACCATTTGACTATTATACCATCTTCTCTGTTTGCGCGCTAGTTTGGAAACTTCACTCAAAAATTAGGGATTGTTTTTCAAGTAATCAATTGCATCCTGTAGGGTTTTAACTGGCACAATTTTCATATCTGTCTTGATTATTTTAGCCGCTTCTAGGGCTGTTTGGTAGTTGTTTTTCGCGTCCGGGTGTGCTTTTTGTTCTTCTTCGCTAACAGGGTTATCTGGGGCAAAGAAAATCGCAGCACCTTCTCTAGCCGAAGCTACAACTTTCTTATCGATACCTCCAATATCCCCCACATTCCCATCGCGGTCAATAGTTCCGGTACCGGCAACGATACGGCCATTTCTAAGACCAGGGTCAGCTATTTGAGTATAGATAGCTAGACTAAACATAAGACCTGCACTTGGCCCGCCGATACCAGCTGTTGAAAAGCGAATTGGGACATCACTGGTCACTTCTGTACGGTCAATCAAACCGATTCCAATCCCATTTTTGCCATTTTCTAGAGTAATGATTTTTCCTTCTGCAGACTTGGTTTGCCCATCCTCTTCATAGGTGACCTTGACGGAGTCCCCTAGTTTTTGAGAATTGACGTAATCAATCAAATCTTTGGAACTATCAAAGGTCTGATCATTGACTGCTGTAACTGTATCAGAGATGTTGAGAATCCCTTTAAAGGTCGAATTATCCGTTACAGTCAAGACATAAACCCCAAGGTATTTGAGTTCGATATCTTTACCAGCTGTTTTTAGCCCTTGATATTTGGCCATATTTTGCGATGTTTGCATGTAAAATTGATTGATTCGCATAAATTCCACATCGGAAGAGCCACCTGTAGTCTCTTGGGCACTACGAATATCTGTAAAAGGCGTCAACCAAGCATAAATCATATGGGCTAAAGTAGCGTGCTGGACACCAACCGTAACGAATTGATAGGCCCCAGCTTCCTTATCTTCTGTGTCATTTACTTTAAGAACTTGACGAATATCTTCCGAACCACCTGGAACCTCTATATAGTAGGGCAAGGGCACTACAAATGCCAAGAAAGTCACAATCAAGGCCGCAATGACATATAAGGGCCATCTAATCTTTTTTTTCATTTCTTATTTCCTCCAAAATACTCTCAGGAACATAGCAGGCAACATCCTGACCAAACTTCAATAGCTCTCTAACACCGGATGAACTGATATAGAGATGTTCAGGTCGACTATACAAATAAATGGTCTCTATATCAGGAGACAGCTGATGATTGTAGTAATCAAAACTGGCTTCATATTGCAAATCCTCTGCATTCCTCAACCCCCGCACTAGACAAGTAGCTCCCAGTCTTTTTGCGATATCAACCACCAATTCATCATGAGAAGACACAACTTCAACATTTTCCAAATGTTTCAAAGCCGTTTCTAGCCCTCGTTTACGATTTTCGATAGGGAGAAATCCTTGTTTGTGAGGATTAAAAAAAATACCGACATAGAGCTTATCAAAGAGTTTGCTAACCCGTTCAATCATATCCAGATGCCCATTTGTCATCGGATCAAATGAGCCTGTGAATAAGCCAATCTTATCTGACATAGACCGTCACCTTACTAATTCCATAAATTTTTTCCTTCCAGATGCCCAGGCAGGCAATTTCTTCTGGAAGCTCAACGGCCTTATCCGTCTCACACACGACCATGACATCTTCAGAAAAAAGCGCTCTCTCAGCCATTTTTTCAATATCTACTACGATTTGTTCCTTGGCATAAGGAGGGTCTAAGAAGATGAGGTCGAATTCCCCAGATACCTGTTCCAATGCCCTTTCTGCATCCATCTTGAGGAGTTGAAATTTTCCAACTTCCTTGGTCATCTGGATATTTTCAGCCACGATAGCCTGAGCCTTACGGTCTCGCTCCACCAAAACAGCGCTGGCCATGCCACGCGAGACTGCCTCGATAGATAAACCACCACTACCTGCATAAAGGTCCAAGACTCGCCCCCCCTCAAAGTAGGGACCAATCATGTTAAAAATGGCTCCCCTAACCTTATCCGAAGTTGGTCTTGTCGTCTTGCCTTCTAGTGTCTTGAGGGGACGTCCCCCATAGATTCCTGATACGATTTTCATACCGTTTATTATACCAAATTATAGGCGAAAAGAGAAAGAAAACCGAACCTTGCGGTTCGATTCTCTACAAAATATTTTCGTAAGTATCGCGGACTTCTTGAGGCCAAACACTTGTTTGCACTTCTCCGATGTGTTTCTTGCGAAGTAGGAACATGGCCATCCGAGATTGTCCAATTCCTCCACCGATTGTCAATGGGAATAGGCCATTCAACAAAGCCTTGTGCCATTCCAATTCCAAGCGGTCTTCATCACCTGTGATGGCTACCTGACGACGAAGCGTTTCTTCATCGACACGGATTCCCATAGAAGACAACTCAAAGGCTCCACCCAAAGCTTCATTCCAGACAAGAATATCGCCATTCAGACCCTTGTAGCCATTTTCAGACTCACTTGTCCAGTCATCGTAGTCTGGTGCACGTCCATCGTGCGGTTTACCATCTGGCAACTCGCCACCGATACCAATCAAAAAGACAGCTCCAAATTCTTTACAGATAGCATTTTCACGCTCTTTCGGTGTCAAGTCTGGGTAGCGCTCTACCAACTCTTCTGTATGGATGAAAGTAATCTGTTTTGGCAAGATTGATTCGATGTCATAGCGGGCTTCAACAGCTAGCTCAGTAAGGCGAATAGCCTTGTAAATCTTCTCAACTGTTTCTTTTAGATAAGCGATGTTACGTTTACCATTTGGGATAACCTTCTCCCAGTCCCACTGGTCAACATAAACAGAGTGAGTCGCATCCAGCGAATCTTCGTCTGGACGAAGGGCCTTCATGTGGACGAAAAGACCTTCACCCTCACCGAAACCAAAACGAGCCAAGGTATGGCGTTTCCATTTAGCAAGGGAGTGCACCACTTCATAAGTAGCGTCAGGGATTTGGAGAACCTTGACCGATACGGCATTCTCAACACCTGATAAGTTGTCCTGCATTCCGTCACCGACCTTGCTCAAGATAGGGCCTTGAACTTCGACAACTTCTAGCTTGTCTTTCAAATACTGAGTAAAAGTGTTTTTGACAAAGGAAATTTCTTCTTGTTGATGGATAAAACTTTTCTTCATAAACTACTCCTCAAAAATTAGTTAAAAGCATTATACACCTATTTTCAAGAAAAGAAAAGAGAAATTTTTAAAAAAATCAGTGTCACTCAAAACACTGATTTCATAGACCTTTTAGTCATTGCGACCGAAGATACGTAGAATACTTAGGAAAAGATTGATAAAATCAAGATAGATGCTGAGAGCCATTGACACAACCCAACCTGTCGCTACACGACCTTGTGATTGTTCATAAGCAAGGCGAATCTTTTGGTTATCCCAAGCAATCAACCCTGAGAAGACCAAGACCATGGCCACGCTAATCATATAATCAAAGAAACCACTAGCCAAGAAAATATTGACTACCATAGCAATCAGTAAACCAATGAGAGCTGCCATCATCGCTCGACCAATCCCACTCAAATCTTTCTTAGTGAACATACCAACTGCCGCCATGACAAAGAAGAGAAGGGCGCTTGATACAAAGGCAGATAAAACTGTACCTGGAGTATAGAAAGCCACCACAAAACTGAGGGTAAAGCCGTTTAATACTGAGTAAAGTAAAAATACTGGAAGAGCCGCTGGACTATTTCTTGAAGCCATGCTACTGGCAACGAAAACTAAGGCCAACTCTGCAAAAGTAGCAATGGTCAACCAGAGACGCCCCTGCATCAAAAAGTAAACCAACTGAGATTGAAAGACCGTCAACATAAGGCCTGATACCAAAGCGGATAGTCCGATTCCCAGACCAACAAAGGCATAAACCTTAGCGTAAAATTGATTGAGACCTGCGCGGTCGTGAATAATAGTGTGATTCATCCTTTTCTCCTTTTCTATGAACATCTTTCCTTGATTATAGCAAAAAAAGTTAAAATTAGCTTAAATGGAAGACTAAAATACCGGCTGCAACCGCAACATTCAAACTCTCGGCCTGCCCCTTCATGCTAATATGGACCAACTGGTCTGCACTTTCAGCCATAAGGGGACTAATTCCTTGACCCTCATTTCCCATGACTAGTACAAAATTTTCTATAGAAGGCAGTTCTCTGTAATCAACAGAATCTTTAGATAGGGTTGTTGCTAGCACTGGGATAGCTACCTCTTTGGTTTCCTTAAGAAGCGCTTGACTAGACATCCGGTAAATGGGCAGATGAAAATGACTGCCTTGCATGGAACGTAGAGTCTTGAGACTAAAGATATCTGCCGACTTTTCTGAAACAATCACTCCAGTAAAACCTGCTGCATCTGCAGTTCGAATGATAGTTCCCACATTACCAGGATCTTGCACATCTTCCAAAAACAAGAACTTGCCCTGACTCAAATCAACTTGTCCTACTTCTTCTTTTTGAACCACGGCAACAATTCCCTGTGGAGTCTGAGAATCCGCCAAATCTAGCAAAATATCCTCTGACACCCAGACAGTTTGCGGAAAAGCAACTAACTGATCTCGGTAATTTTCTAGGGCAAAGATTTTCTCAATCGTCACTCCAGCTTGAACAGCTTCTTCAAACAAGTGCCAGCCTTCAATCAAATAAGCAGACTTGCGGTATTTTTTTTGGTGTAATTTCTTGGCATTTTTTACCACAGAATTGGCTTTTGAGGTTATAATAGTCATAGAAATATTATAACACAATCAAAGGGGTTTGGTATGCAAAAGGTTAGAATGATTGCCCAAGGTAGGGTGCAAGGAGTCGGCTTTCGTTGGGGTGTTTACAGCTTGGCACTTGAAATTGGTGGCATCACAGGTCGGGTATGGAATAACGACGATGGAACAGTGGAAATTTTAGCCCAAGCAGACTCATCTGCTATCATGGCAAAATTTATCCAAGAAATCCGAAAAGGACCCACATCTTTTTCAAAAGTCAGCTACTTAGATGTCAAACTAAGTAACTTTCCTCCCTACTCTGACTTTAAAATCGCAAATTAGGTCTCCAGAACTATTGTATATTTTGTAAAAAAACAGTAGAATAGAAAGGTATAATTTTTAAAGAAGGAATAAAAACAGTGAAATCTATTAAACGTTTTGCACTCTCGGCTATGGGAGTGGCTATGTTGCTTGTCTTGACTGGCTGTGTCAATGTCGATAAAACTACAGGTCAGCCAACAGGATTTATTTGGAATACCATCGGAGCTCCTATGGCTGAGGCTATCAAGTACTTCGCTACTGATAAAGGTCTAGGCTTCGGTGTCGCTATCATTATCGTAACCATTATCGTGCGCTTGATTATCTTGCCACTTGGTATCTACCAATCATGGAAGGCAACGCTTCACTCTGAAAAGATGAATGCCCTCAAGCACGTCCTTGAGCCACACCAAACACGTCTCAAGGAAGCGACTACTCAAGAAGAAAAACTCGAAGCCCAACAAGCTCTCTTTGCAGCTCAAAAAGAGCACGGCATCAGCATGTTTGGTGGTGTAGGATGTTTCCCTATCCTCCTTCAAATGCCTTTCTTCTCTGCTATCTACTTTGCTGCCCAACATACTGAAGGTGTTGCCCAAGCAAGCTACCTAGGAATTCCTCTAGGTTCTCCAAGTATGATTTTGGTTGCCTGTGCTGGTGTCCTTTACTATCTTCAATCGCTCCTTTCACTTCACGGAGTAGAAGATGAAATGCAAAGAGAACAAATCAAGAAAATGATTTACATGAGCCCACTCATGATTGTCGTCTTCTCCCTCTTCTCACCAGCTAGTGTCACACTTTATTGGGTTGTCGGTGGTTTCATGATGATTCTCCAACAGTTTATCGTCAACTATATCGTTCGTCCAAAACTTCGCAAAAAAGTCCGTGAAGAACTAGCTAAGAACCCACCAAAAGCACGTGCTTTCTCTACACCAAGTGGACGAAAAGACGTTACCCCTGAACAACCAACTGCTATCACAAGCAAGAAAAAACACAAGAATCGCAACGCTGGAAAACAACGTTCGAGATAAAGCTGTGTATATTATCCAATAATTAAAAAAATGAATGAATGATAAATAGTTTTCATCAACTAGATATCATCATTCGTTTTTATTATCTACCGTTACATCTTATACTAGTCGAAAAAGTTAAATAGTTTAAAAGCTCACATATAAAAACTATTCAATCAGAAATTAACAAGTAAATCACTATGATTTAATACAATTCACAGTTATTAAAACTTCTGCTCCCGCGTCTCTATTTCTAAGCTCAACTCGGCCTTTGTGTAGTTTTGCAACTCTACATACAAAACTAAGTCCAATACCATAATGTTGCTCTTTATACGATCTAGCTTTATCCATACGATAAAAGAGCTTCCCAAAATGATTTAAAACTTCTTCTGGAAATTCAGAGCCATTATTCCATATACCTATTTTCAATTCTTTCCCCTCTTGCTCTACCCTAATTTTAATTTTAGGATTCTGTTTATCTGCATACTCCAAAGCATTTGTTAAAATATTTTGTATGGCACGAATCAGAAGAGATGGATTTATATAATAGTTTTCAGTTCCGTTCACATTTTGTTCAAAAGAAAACTTCATCTGATTTTTTATCAAAAAAGAAACTTCTTTCTCTAATTCATTGATAAAATCTGAAGAGGAATATTCCACCCAGCCTGTCTCATCATCATAATAGGTTTTAGAATAGTGAATCAATTGATTGAAATAATCTAGTAACTGTTGACTAGCTCTTTCTATATCTGCTAAGCATTCTTGAGATTGGTCGTTTTCAGTTATCGCCTGCAAAAATTCCACATTTCCCCTAATAATGGTTAAGGGAGTCTTTAAATCATGAGAAGCTGCTGAAACCTGAAACATTAAATCTTCTTTCTGTTCTTTCTCATCAACTATTAATTGTCGAATTCTATCTTGCATCACAATAATCCGATTTCCTGTCTCACGAAACTCTTTAACCGTTAAACTTTCTGTACATTCCTTCTCCAACCACATACTATTTTCATAAATCAAAGTCATTTCATAACTCAGTTTTTTCAACAATTTTCCAATGTGATAACTTATTAGAACAATCAATAAAACACAAATATATATCCATGATGACACATTGAAAAAAATTGATAGAACACCACTATTTTTTAGAGGTTTCCCGTCTTCATTTATTTGTATAGATACTGAAGCTAAGGGAATAAGATAGGCCATTAGTAAGCCAAGACTAAACTGCCAAATAATTCTCCAACAGGTTTCTCGAATTAATTGTCTAAAACTTTTGATTCTACCCATTGATATCCTCCACCGTATAAGGTTTTAATTGGATTTAATTGATAAGGTTTCAGCTTTTGACGAATTTGATAAATGTACTCTGAAACCGAACGTAAAAGCGCTTCTGAACTTTGTGGATATAGATAATTATAAATTTCCTCAATAGAATATATTTTACTTGGGTTGCTTGCCAAAAGATTCACTATGTCAAATTCCCTCCTTGTCAGAGCAATCTTATCATCGTTTACAAATAGTTCCTTACTATCCGTATATAGTATAAGCTTCCCAATCTTTATTTGATGAACATTTCCTTTAATCCGTTCTTCACGACGTAAGTGCATTTTAACACGTGCTAACAATTCTTGCATACTAAAGGGCTTCATAATATAATCATCAGCACCTGCATTGATTCCAGCTACTAAATCCTCATCCATATCCTTAGCAGTTATAAAACAGATAGGAACAGTTATCTGCTCGCGAATCATCTGACAGATTTCTAAACCACTAACAGGCATCATAATATCTAATAAAATCAAGTCAAATCCTGTAAAATCACAAAGATCAATCTCTTCTATCTTATTTCGTATGACTACTTCATATTTTTCATATTCTAGTACTTTTTTTATTAGGCGAAGAATAGCAAGATCATCATCTACAACCAAAATTTTATAAGCCATAACTCACCCTCCTAACTATATTATAGCACTAACTGAGAAAAAGACAGGATATCCCCCCTCTTTAGCCTACATTTCTTCCTATAAGTATCAATGTAGCAAATAGAAAAACAATTAATAACCAAACTATTTGTATCCCTAAGCCTTGCCACACTGGATAATAAAGAGACAAGGGATAGGTATAAAAACAATTCATACTAGCTAGTAATGGTAAATTTCTAAAAAAAGAACTAAATTGTAGTAACATTTGTCCCAACCCCAATAAAAGAGATAAACTGCTTCCCAAAATTAAGATAAAAGACTGGGAAATAAATACAAAAATACCACTTAAAAGAGAGAAGGTTAGAATAGAAATACAAGCTGGAAATAGAATTGTTAGAACATGTTTAATATTGCTCAAAAGATTAATATTGTAGTATCCTTGCGCGATTAGTATGCATAATGATATTACAGAGACCAATAATACAATTTCCATACATAATACAATAGCTAGTTTACATATTATAAATTTCAAACGGTTTGGACAGGTAAGAAAACTGGTACGAAGGCTAGAACCTGTAAATTCTTGACCTATAAATAGGACCGCTAGACTAATGAAACCTGCCTGTCCTAAATAGAGACTTTGCAGTAGCTGTTCCAAAACAAACTGTAGAGTCAACTGGTCTGGCTTACTATTTAAAAAAACAACCATCGCCGGAACACACAGTAATAGAGCACCTATAATCAACCAGTGCCAAGGATTCATCATAAACTTGAGATACTCACTTTTAAGTTGCTCTTTCAACTTATTCACCTCCTCCAATATCTGACTTAAGTAATCGGTAGATTGCTAAAGCCAAGAATGAGAAGTTCCAACAAAGTAACAATAAAATATTTTGTAAACGATTATGTTCTAAAATTTGAGGAGATGTAGCAATCAATCCTTGCCCCAATGCAACTGGAAGAAATTTTGCAACCGATATATAGTTTGCTAAGAATGTTCCTAAATTGTAGACTTGGGGAAGCAAAAATAACAGAGGAACAATGGCTGTTTTAAATGTCAAAGCCATAATATAGGCTAGCAGTCCCAACAAAGTCCAAGCTATACTGGCTAAAAATATATAGAACCAAACTGTTCCATTTAGTGAAAAAAGCAATAAGCCATCTTGTCCTAAAACATAATGTGTCATGTTAATCGTAAGGAATATTGATAGAAAGGAAATGAAAAAAGAAAATACAAGCCAAACTAATGTTTTTGAAACTAGGAAAGTACTTCGATTTGTAATAGAGAGGAGGCTTGTACGAATAGCAGAGCATTTATACTCCTCGGCTCCGTAAATTGAGCCTAGGATAATCATAATAAAAACACCAAATAAAGTGACATCAAAACCTAAAAATTCAATAGGAGGTATAGCTTCTGCTAAATCTGGATTTGTCTCTGGTGTAGCATGAATACCAACTGAAACAATTTGAGAAGCACCAATATTTGCTAAAAATGTTTGAAATACGAGTATCAAGAATAGTACAATATGAGTAGCTCTCTTATAAAATAATTTCAATATTTCAGAATGAAGAGAGTAAATAAGTGCCATGTCACTTTCCTCCTTCTGTCAAACTAAAGAAGACTTCTTCTAGTGAAGAAAGATTTTTCATCACTTCTTGTAAAGTCCCTTTTATAAGAACTTTGCCTTTATTTATGATGACTACATCATCTGTTACTGCTTCCACTTCCGATAATATATGAGATGATAGCAAGACTGTTTTACCTTCTTGAGCTTGTTTTTTTATAAACTCTCTAAACCACCGAATTCCTCTTGGATCCAACCCATTAGTCGGTTCATCCAATATCAGATATTGAGGATTTCCTAATAGAGCTGTTGCAATTCCCAAGCGTTGTCCTTCTCCTAATGATAATTTCCCAATTTTAGATTTTTTCTTATGACTAATATCCACCATATTCAAGACTTGCTCAATTCGCTGACTAGATATCCCATTACTAGCAGCAACAATTTTCAAGTGTTGATAAACAGTCCGATCATCAGGAGCACCTACACTGTCAAATGAAGCTCCTACAGTCTTTAGAGGAAATTTTAATTCCTTATAAGTTTGATCTCCAATTTTGGTAAGACCAGATGTTGCTTTGTCTAATCCTAATAAAATACGTATGGTTGAACTTTTTCCAGCTCCATTTGGACCCAGGAAAGCAGTCACTCTACCTGCTTTTGCTTCAAAAGAAATATCTTTTAAAATTTGAGTTTGGCCATACGACTTACATAAATTTTTAATGGTAATACTTTGTTCCATAGATGTTCTCCTATTCTATTTAATATTTCTAAAAGTAACTATATCTTACACATTCATTTTCGGATTTTTTTCAGAATTTAGAGAGTAAAAAAGATTTAAAATTTTGTTTTATTTAATTATATATATTTGTGTAAACTTAAAAGCCCGATGTTTCCATCAGGCTTCTTTTTTATTCATGTACACGTTTCATATAGTCTTGGTAACTTTCGGTATCCATGAGTTTTTTAGCGTTCTTGACGCGGTCTGCTGTTGGCGGTTTAACACCTTCGAGTGAATAAGGAATTCCCAGTTCACGCCATTTGAACTCACCCATAGTGTGATAAGGTAGAATTTCAAACTTATCCACATTTTTGAGGGTCTTGACGAACTTACCAAGTTCAATCAAGTCATCATCTCTGTCTGTCAATCCTGGAACTAGCACGTGGCGAATCCAGACAGGTTTTCCAATATCTGATAGATACTGGGCACAGGCCAAGATATTTTTATTGGTTTGGCTAGTGACAATCTTGTGCTGTTCTTCGTTGATTTCCTTGATATCCAAGAGGACCAAGTCAGTGACAGCCATGAGTTTGTCAAACTTCTCAAGGTAACGTGGTTTATTACGGAAAGGAAGGGCACAGGTGTCCAAGGTACAGTGGATTCCTTGTTCCTTGGCCTTGGTGAAGAGGGCAATCAGGAAATCAATCTGCAAGAGGGCTTCTCCTCCACTGACTGTAATCCCACCCTTATTTCCCCAGAAACCGCGGTAGCGCAAGGCCTCTGTCAAGACATCATCTACCGTCCGTTCACGTGATTTATTGGACTCCATAGCCCAAGTGTCCGGGTTGTGGCAATACTGGCAACGCATGTGACAGCCCTGCAAAAAGACAATAAAGCGAATACCAGGCCCATCTACTGACCCAAAGCTTTCTGTCGAATGCACCATTCCTGTCACTTGTCCATAATCAATTGTTTCTTCAGACATATCGTTACCTTCCTTGAAAACGTTTTATAGTTTTATTATATCACGACTTGAAGGAAAAACAAGATTTTTGCCTATTTTTTAGAAAGCAATCTGTTTTTCAATTTCATTTTCAATTACTTATCATTTTATTCTTCAAAATCAAAGCCATACAAGGTTGCAAAGTAGTCCTCAGGGCGCTCTGCACGGCGGATTTGACGGGCTTTACCTTCTTCGGTATAGAGGATTTCCGCAGAACGAAGTTTGGCGTTGTACTGGTAACCCATTGAAAAACCGTGGGCACCTGTATCATGAATAACCAGCAAATCACCGATTTCTGTATGAGGCAGTTCGCGATTGACTGCAAATTTATCATTGTTTTCGCAGAGTGAGCCGACCACATCTACCACTTCAGCTAGTCCATCTGGATGGGTCACGTTAGTAATATGATGGTAGGCTCCGTACATAGCTGGACGCATGAGGTTGACTGCTGATGCATCCACACCGAGATAGGTACGGTAGGTTTCCTTCTTATGAGTGACTCTTGTGACTAAAGCTCCATGAGGGGCTAACATAAAACGACCCAATTCAGTAAAAATCTTAACCTGATCAAGACCTGCTGGCGTAAGAACCTCTTCATACACCTTACGAACTCCCTCACCAATCAAGGCGATATCGTTCGGCTCCTGCTCAGGACGATAATTGACACCAATACCGCCAGAAAGATTGATAAAGTCTAGCGAAATGCCCAACTTTTCTTTGATTTCAACAGCCAATTCAAAGAGCTGACGCGCCAACTCTGGATAATAGAGATGGGTCACGGTATTGGACGCTAGGAAGGAGTGAATCCCAAAAGTCTTGGCTCCTTTTTCCTTCAAGATAGCAAAAGCTTCAAAGAGCTGATCCTTGGTCATGCCAAACTTGGCTTCTCCAGGATTGTCCATGATGTCTGTTCCCAGTTCAAAAACGCCTCCAGGATTGTAACGACATGAGATGATTTCTGGAATGCCTGCTGCTCGCTCCAGATGTTCAATATCTTCAAAGGCATCCAAGTTAATGGTCGCACCCAATTCACGCGCATAGGCGTATTCCTTGTCTGGCGTGTTGTTAGAAGAGAACATAATCTCAGAACCAGAGAAATCCAGTTTATGACTCATCAAAAGCTCTACATAACTAGAGCAGTCCACACCACAGCCTTCCTCTTGGAGAATTTTTAAAATAGCTGGGGTTGGAGTAGCCTTAACTGCAAAATATTCCTTAAAGCCCTTGTTCCACGAAAATGCTTGGTTGACGGCTCTTGCCTTCTCACGAATCCCCTTCTCATCATACAAGTGAAAGGGAGTCGGGAACTCGGCAACAATCACTTCTAACTCTTCTCTATTGATAAATGGTGTTTTCATAAGCTTCCTTCTATTCTATTTGCAAAGAAAGGCTGGGACAATCGTTCCAACCTTTAGTTCTATCTCTTATTTATCTTCGTCAAAGATATTGCCAACCTCAACATCGATGGCTTGGTTCTTGACATCAATATTGGTAACCTTCAAGAGTGACTTATAGTCAAACTGCTTTTCACGTTCTTCTTGGGCATTGTCCGCAAAGACTGCGACACCAGCCAATTCTGAATCAAACTCACGCAAGAGACTAATCATCCCGTTGACAGTTCCGCCACCTTTCAAGAAGTCATCTACAATCAAGACACGGCTGCCTGCCTTAAGACTGCGTTTTGAAAGGAACATTTTCTCAATGCGGTCACCACTTGAACCGGATACATAGTTGACACTGACAGTTGAACCTTCGGTAATTTTCAAGTCACGGCGCACAATAACAAAAGGAACATTGAGGACATTGGCAACTGCATTTGCAAGTGGAACACCCTTGGTCGCTACTGTCATAACCGCGTCAATTTTTTGATCCATAAAGCTCTTGGCAATAATGCGGCCAATATTTTTCAAGATAGCTGGTGTGCTAAGCAAATCAGACAGGTAGATATAGCCACCTGGCAAGATACGGTCACTTTCTGACAACTTAGCACGCAAGTCCTCAACCATTTCCTTGGCATCATGGTTTGAGATTGATGGTGTGAAAATGACACCACCACCAGCACCAGTTACTGTCTGGATATGACCAATTTCGATTTCCTCAAAGGCGCGTTTGATAATGACGATATCCTCTGAGATAGATGATTTAGCAGATTCGTACTTTTCAGCAAAAGTATTGAGACTAGTTAGTTTATAAGGATGATTAATCAAATAGTTGGAAATGACAACCATCCGATCACTTCTTCTTAATTTCATTTCTATTTCCTATTCCATTTTTATTCAAAAAATCAAAAAGCAAACTAGAAAGCTGGTCGCTGGTGGTTCAAAACACTGTTTTGAGATTGTCGATAGAACTGACAAGGTCTGTAATATAACTACATATATACATACGACAAGGCGATGCTACCCTAGTTTGAAGAGATTTTTGAAGAGTATTCATTTTTGTCTTTTACTTATTATACCATATTCACATAAAAAAACGAACATTCTTATCCTAAAAAATGCTCATTTTTCTTAAATTATTAATCTAAATCTGGTTTATAGAAGGAACGATTATCCATAGCGAAGATTTTATTGGTCATCTCTCCTTTATCCACCAAAGCAAGAGCTGTTGACATCATCATCATGCTTGCATCCAGATTGTCAATCATATGGATAATCTCTGCTTCCATAATGCGTGGACGGACTGGGCTTCCATACTCAAGTAAGCCGTGGTGACTGAGGATGACATGACGAAGCAGAACGACTTCTTCCTTGGTATCATCGATACCGAGTTCCATCACTATCTTAGTAATTTCGCTATCAATTAGAGCAATATGCCCAAGGAGATTACCTCGTACTGTATACTCAGTCTGGTCTGGTCCAGTCAACTCGATGACCTTAGCCAAGTCATGCAGCATAATCCCCGCATAGAGCAGGCTCTTATTGAGCTGTGGATAGACTTCGCTAATGGCATCTGCCAAGCGCACCATGGTTGCCGTATGATAGGCCAAACCCGTTTCAAAGGCATGGTGGTTAGTCTTGGCAGCTGGATAGGAGTAAAATTCCTTATCATACTTGGTGTAGAGCTTTCGGACAATCCGTTGCCAAACAGGATTTTCAATTTTGAAAATCATTTGCGACATGTAGTCACGGATTTCCTTGACATCAACTGGTGACTTGACCTTAAAATCAGCTGGATCATTGGGTTCGCCAGGTTGAGGCAAGCGGAGGGTAATTTGATTGACTTGAGGGGTGTTGTTATAAACTTCTCGGCGACCTTTCATGTGGACAACCTTACCTGCAGTAAAGGCCTCAACGTTATGAGGTTGAGCATCCCAGAGCTTTCCATCAATCTCGCCACTATCATCTTGGAAGGTAAAAGCTAGGTAATTTTTCCCAGCGCGAGTTTGTCTCAGGTCAGCTGATTTGATTAGGTAAAAGCCTTCAAATAGCTCATCTTTTTTCATGTGACTAATCTTCATATTCTTCCTCATTTTCTTGAAAATGGAGTAGATCAAGCGCAGGCTCACCTTCTGATAACTCAATGTGACGGAGCGTCCGCTCGATAGCTGTGGTACGACGGTTTAATAATTCATCAATATTGCCAGAGGCATGTTGAAGATGTTTTTGTGCCTTGACCAGAATGCCACCAAACTTGCCAAACTCGGTCTTGACGCTGGCAAGAGTCTTACTGATATGATCGGCACTCTTTTGGATATTGAGAGTTTTGAATCCAACTGATAGGGAATTGAGGAGAGCTGACAGGGTACTTGGCCCTGCGACAATAATCTGCTCCTCCCGTCTCAAATCATCAAAGAAGACAGGATTGCGGACGATTTCTGAGTAGAGACCTTCTGTCGGAACAAACAAGACTCCAAAATTGGTCGTCCGAGGTGGTGCTATGTACTTGTTCCTGATATCCTTGGCAAAGCGCTTGACGCTTGCTAAAAGCGATTTACGACAGCGTTCGATCTCGTCCTTGTCACCAGCTTCATAGGCTTCTTCCAAGCGGTAATAATCTGCCAGTGGAAACTTGGAGTCAATCGGTAAGTAGACATATTCCAGGTCACCCTGTCCAGGCAGCTTGATGGCATACTCCACTCGTTCACTGGAGTTTTCAACCGTTGCATATTCTCGTTCGTACTGGGCAGGTGTCATGATGTCTTCGATGATTTGCCCCAGTTGCAATTCTCCAAGAATCCCTCGCGTCTTGGTTCCAGAGAGAACCTTGTTGAGGGTTCCGACATCGCGGGCAACTGTCTGCATTTCTCCAAGGCCACGATTGACCGACTCCAGTTGTTTGGAAACTGTCTCAAAGGAAGCCTGCAAGCGCGTCTGCAAGGTCTTTTCTAGTTTTTCCTCGACTGTTTGGCGCATTTGTTCCAAACGTTGCTCATTTGATTCCTGCAAGGCTTGGAGACGTTGGTCGGTCTTATCTCTGGTTTGAAGGAGATTCTCGTTCATCTCCTGTCTAACTTGAGTCAAGCCTTGGTGCAATTCCATTCGCACTTCTTGCAAACGGTCGCTGACAGCCACTTCCAGGTCTTTTTGATCCAACTGACTGGCTTGTCTGGCTTGTTCAAAACGGTAATCCAACTGGTCTGACAATTGATCTGCCTGATCCTCCAAGCTCTTGGCTAGATGTTTTTCCTGCTTATCCTGCCTTTGCCAAATCAGAAAAAGTCCAACTAGGTTGGCAATCAATAATAGAACAAGTAAACTTTCCATCCTACCTCCTGTCCTTGCTATGCAAGACAACTACATAGCCATCTGGGCAAGTCACCGACACTTCCCTATCTATATATTCGTTAGAAGCGTACATTTTTTTAAAGAAAAAATTGTCCTCTGTCAACTCATACTTGGCACCAAGAATAGTCAGCTGGCTATCCCGAACTGGCATAAAGGCTAGATAGTCATAGTCCGAGCGAGGTTCTAGCTGACTGGTCCCTTCTGGACAATAGGCAATCAAGTTTTGCCCATCCTCAATTTCTATTTGACGCATATAGGGTGCCAACTTAGGATTGCTAGGCAGAAAGACATTCGCCAACATATGGTCAATACGTCCACCCAAAGCACCGAAAATAGTGACCTCAGCCTGAGGATTTTTCTCAAAGATGGTTAAGAGAGCCAATTCCAGATCGGTATCATCTTTTTCTGGTCGGGCTTGAACAAAGCGCAGGGCACGTTTTTGAATCACCTGTCGCTCTTCTTCCGTCACAGAATCAAAATCTCCGACTGCTAGAGCAAGAGGCAAATTTTCTTCCAAGACCCAGAGCGAGCCTCGATCCACACCGACAAAGCAATCAAAGTCTGTCCGGTAGTGATCGCGGTCTCCTCCTGCAAAAACGGCAACCCTAGTCCAGTTGTTTTCTGAGAGTTTGTACTCGCTCATTGACATCTCCCTTAAAGACATAGGAACCTGCTACAAAAACGGTCGCACCAGCTTCTTTAGCCTGAGCAATCGTTTGATCATCAATCCCGCCATCCACTTCAATCTCAAATTTCAAACCTTTTTCCTTACGAAGTGCAACCAACTCACGGACCTTATCCATGGTTTCAGGTAGAAAGGCTTGCCCACCAAAGCCTGGGTTAACTGTCATGACTAAAACTTGGTCAACTAGGTGAAGGACGTGCTTAATCGCCTCGACAGGCGTACCAGGGTTGATGACAACCGAAGGTTTGACACCAAGAGAACGAATTTTTTGGAGGGCGCCATGGATATGAGTCGTTGCTTCCACATGGATGCTGATGATATCCGCACCTGCACGCGCAAAATCCTCTAAATGATGCTCAGGATTGGACACCATCAAGTGGCAATCGAAAACCATCTTGCTATGAGGGCGAAGAGCTTCGACCACACCTGCACCAAAACTGATTTGTGGTACAAAGTGACCATCCATGATATCGATATGGGCATATTCTGCCCCAGTTGCTTCTAGGCGTTTGATTTCACGTTCAAAGTTGGCATAATCTGCTGCCAGAATTGACGGAGCAATCTTGTATTGAGACATAGGTTTCTCCTTATTTTGGAATTTTTTTGCTGACTTTTTTGTAGGTTTCTCTGCGATTTTCAATCTCACTGAGGAATTGCAGGTAGTTGTCAAAACGGAAGGTGGCAATGTCACCCTCTTCTACAGCTGGCTTGACAGCACAGGACGGCTCGTGGGTATGGGTACAAGTACGGAATTTACAATTTCGGCTGACACTGGCAATCTCTGGGAAGGACTGATTGAGGTCTTCCGCCGTTGATACTTCATAATCCAGCGATGAAAATCCCGGTGTATCTGCGATTTTACCCCCATTGAGGTTGTAAAAACTAACAGCTCGAGTGGTATGACGACCGCGACCCAGACTGTCTGAGATTTCTCCCGTTTCAAGATTAAGGTCTGGTGCGATTTTATTGAGAAGAGTTGACTTCCCAACACCTGTCTGCCCCATAAAGACCGTAACCTTGCCTGTTAACAAAGGCAGGAGTTCCTCCTTACTGGTCACAAAGTCATAGCCGATGTCACCATAAGTCTGTTCATAAAAATCCAGTTCTCCCCCGTCTCCCAACAAATCCATTTTAGAAATATAGACGATGGGATGGATGCCCTTATACTCTAAAAGAACCAAGAAACGATCCAGCAAATTGCTGTTAAAATCAGGTTCCTTGACGGACATGATTACTACAGCTTGGTCAATATTGACAATAGGTGGACGGACCAGACTGTTTTTTCGTTCATAAATCTTGAGAATATAGCCTTCTGAATTTTCCTCTGCAGAAAAATCTACCCAATCCCCAACGTAGGGAGTATGACCTTTTTTACGGAAATTTCCACGCGCTCGTGTCTGATAAACCCGGCCCTCACTCTCTACATAGTAGAACCCTGCCAAGGCTTTAATGATTTGTCCCTGCATCTTAGAGTCCTTGCCCTTTAAGTGCATCTGCTAGGCTGGCAAACTCTGCCAAGCTGAGAGCTTCCCCACGCACACTTGGTGACAAGCCTGCTTGGTCCAAAGCCTTAGTCAGCTTGTCCTTGACCTCTTCAGTCTTGCCAAAGTAACCTGTCAAGTTATTCCATAAGGTCTTGCGACGATGAGTGAAACTTGCCTTGGAAACCTTAAAGAAGAAGTTCTCGTCTTCTACTGCTACAGCTGGCTCTGGACGACGCACCATTTTCAATATCGCCGAGTCTACATTTGGCGCTGGCACAAAGACCGTACGAGGCACAATAAAGGCAACCTTGGCAGTCATGTAATACTGAACCGCAATTGACAAGCTACCGTAAGCCTTGGTGTTAGGTTGAGCTGAGATACGATCCGCCACTTCTTTCTGCATCATAACCACAAACTCACTAAACGGAATGCCACTTTCAATCAAGTGCATGAGAATAGGTGTCGTGATGTAGTAAGGCAAATTAGCCACTACCTTGATTGGCAGGTCAGGATTTTTAAAATTCTGGATATGTTGGGCCAAATCGACCTTGAGAATGTCCTCGTTGACTACGGTCACATTATCAAAATCACGCAAGGTATCTGCCAAAATTGGTACTAAACGGTGGTCGATTTCAAAAGCCATGACCTCTGCCGTACGCTCAGCCAAAAATTCAGTCAAGGCACCAATACCTGGTCCAATTTCAATAACATTGACCTGATCATCAATCTCAGCCGTATCCACGATTTTTTGTAGGATATTTGTATCCGTCAAGAAGTTTTGCCCGAAAGACTTTTTAAAGGTAAAACCGTGACGCTCCAGCACTGCCTTGGTCACGCTATAATCTGCAATTCTCATCTATTCTCTTTTCTATTATCTGTTACTACTATTGTAACACATTCCCCTTGTATTTTGGGGTCTGTTTAGCTATCCTCATAAAATTTCATAGCTTCTTCCACTTCCGCCAAAGTAACCCCAAACAACTCTAAGCGCTTGAGGAGTTGCTTACCGTTGGAATAGCCGATTCGGAGAGCCTCTCCCAGATATTCTCTGCGCTTACGGCTATCTGCCCCTGCTAGAAAACCAAGGCGAATCAAGTCGCTACGACTAATGTCAAACTGACTCTCATGTTCAAATTGTTCTGTCACCTGAGCTAGAGCCGTTTTCAGATCTTCATAGCTGGCGTGCTCAATTCCCAAAGAACGCCCCTTGGTTTTGGACTTAGGAACCGCTTCATCTCGTTTGAGGAAGGCATGCTGGACTGTTGGAATGGCCGTCATAATCATGCGGCGAATCCGCTCCCCATTAAAATCTGGGTCTGTAAAAACAATGACTCCATGACGTTGGTGCAAGCGCTGAATCCGCTCTATATCCTGATCATTGATGGCAGAACCTCGGGTCTCATAGGTCTCTACATCGAAGTAACGTTTGAGATTGGCCGTATCATCACGACCTTCAACCACGATGACTTGGGAAATTTTTATTTTTTTCATATTACTAGTTATTATCCTCAAATTTAGACAGCTTAATTCGCAAACAAACAGTATAGGTCACTATCCACAGAATAAGCAAATACACAATATTCACAACGATTTGTGTCTCTTCTTTGTATGCCAACATATACGGTGCTAAATTGCTTGCTAAATTTTTAATACAATCTTCAAAATAATTGAGGAAACCCAATATATCAAGTAAGCTCAGTATGTCAATAATATTTTTGATTACATCCCAAAATTTTAGCAAGGTAATTAGAGGCAAATACCAAAGTATTATATATACCATAGTTATTGGATAACTCTTCATGATTTTAAAAAATTCACTTGATAGCACCCTAAAGAAAAAAGCATCACTCCCACATAAATCATTGCTTTCTTTATAACCGAATAAAAATTTTCTTACAGTTAATACTTTGCTACATTTATATGTGTACCAATAAATACTAATCCATATCAGTGTAATAATAGTTAATATTGGTTTTATCAAATCTCCAATAATAAACGATATAAACCACAACATGGCATATATCAATACTAACAATAGATTAGCTATTAAAGTTGAGTTGTTCTTTATTAAGTTCAATAATCTATTCAATTTTAAATATCCTTTCTGCATTTGCAGTCGTTGCCGCCGCCAGCTCTTCTGTCGTCATGCCACGCAAGTCAGCTATAAAGTCCACTACATAGCGAGTATAGGCTGTTTTGTTTTCGCGACCACGCTTGGGTACAGGTGCTAAGTAAGGCGCATCCGTCTCCACCAACATCTTGTCCAAAGGTAACTCTTTAGCTGCTTCTTGGAGGTCAGTTGCCTTCTTAAAAGTCACCACTCCTGAGAAGGAAATGGTCATACCAAGCTCCACAAACTTCTCTGCCCACTCAAGCGTCCCTGAAAATGAATGCATGATACCACCACGAGGACCAACGCCCTCACTTTTGATAATCTCATAGGTATCTTCCAGCGCATCACGGGTATGGACAACAAAAGGCAAATTCAAGTCCTTAGATAGCTGGATCTGACGGCGAAAAACCTGCTCCTGCACCTCTTTTGGTGCTGTCATCCAATAATAATCCAAACCAATCTCACCCAAGGCAACCACCTTTGGATGCTTGAGCTTGTCAAGCAAGTAGGCTTCAATCTCCTCTGTGTAAGTTCCAGCTTCTGTCGGATGCCAACCGATAGTCGCATAGAGCCGGTCATACTCATCTACCAACTCCAAAGCACGCTCAATCGTCGGTTCATCAAAACCAACAATATTCATCTGTGTCACACCCATCTCAGCAGCCAAGGCAATTTCTTCTGCCTCACGACCCGCAAATTCTTCTACATTCAAGTGTGTATGTGTATCAAAAATCATCTCTTCTAACCTCGTTTTCTATCTTCTATTATACCAAAAAAGAGGAGGGGCACCCAATTTTTCGGTTTCCCTCCTCTCTTCAATAGAGAGCTATTTTGCTATCTTTTCTATCCGATATTGCCCATCTTCTATTCCACAGTTAGAGACAGAAGAGATTGGCTAGATTGATAGAACATCCCTATTCATCTAATACTCTTCGAAAATCTCTTCAAACCGCGTCAACGTCGCCTTGCCGT
>NZ_JVRR01000122.1 GCF_001070715.1 Streptococcus pseudopneumoniae | reverse complement strand
GGTCATTTGGGAAAACAAAGATACTGTCTTCTTGAGAAAGATTTCCTAATGTTCTATCTAAAAGAAGTTTGTTTAGTTTGGGATATTCTGCGACAAAGTCTTCTTTAGCAATTTCATGATGATTATCAGTTATCCTCATCTTTATTTTCATCGCTTTCTTCGTCACCTGTATGTTTCTGAATAGTTTGCTCATTTTCTTTTAAATCAAACGCTTTTTTCAATATTTTTAGTTTTTCAACTTCCTCATAGGAACCACGTAGATAATCTTCCAAAAGTGGTTTGAGATAATCAGACCAGAGTAATTCATAGTCAAAGTCTACATCCTGCAACTTAAGGAAATAACTTGGTCCGATATGATAATGACTATTTAATTCCTGAACGTTTTCGATAGCAACATTCAAGTTTCTTAAACGTTTTTTCGCTTCTTCAGCTTTATCACCAAGAGCAGTATCGAGCATACCTAATTGGCTTTCAGCAGTAACTTCAACAAAACGGAAACGACGACGCATAGCAAAATCAAATGTATCCACTGATCGGTCAATATCATTCATGGTTCCTATAATATAGACATTCTCAGGAATATAAAACTTGTCATCACTTTCGTGTAGATTGGCATATTGGGTAGAAACTTCCCCATCTCTACCACGATAGCCAGGGTCGATAGAGAAAAAGAGCTCCCCAAAAATCTTAGAAATCTCACCACGGTTGATTTCATCGATGATGAAAACGAATTTCTTATCTGTGTTGATCGTTGGAGACACATAATCACATAAGCCATAACTTTCTTTCATGTGATCTAAAACGATTTTTTGATAAGTTTCGTACTTTAACTTAGTTTCCTCACCCTTGTACAAAAGATACACTTTTTCTTTGGTAGCAACAGGAGAATCAAACTTCACATTCCCTTGACTATTTAAACTGGCTGGAACCGAACTACGAGGGAAGAAATATTGTCCTTGCTTTTCATTGATAGCATCCGTTAGCTTAGCCCACGTTTCTTCAAAATTATCTTGTCCCCCAGTTTTCTGAGCTTCTTTCGCTTTCTGACAGAACTTCTTAAAAATGCCGTCTTGGAGCTTAAACTCAATAGTCCCATCCCCATTTGATACTGGTCTTAACCCCTCCACAAAATCCGTATAATCATAGGATGGGTGAAATTGTACAAAGCCTATTTGATCTTCATTGCCACCTGTTAATTCTAAGGCAATTTCTTTAGCAAGGTATGTTTTTCCTGTACCAGGTGCACCACGGAGAATGAGGTTTTTGGATTGTAATAAGATATTCTTATACTCGTTGATATTTTCTGACATGTTTATCTCTTCCTTTTCTGATTCTCTATAAAAACTAGTGAAATTATCATAAAACTCTTTTAAAATATCGTTAGGTTCAGCAGTTGATTCCAACTCTAAGTCCTTAACAAAGTATTTATAATCTAAATCTTCATCTCGATTATTACTATACCATTTTACTATTTTAAATTCTGTTAGTTTAAATCTCTGAAAACCACACCTTATATTTATCCATGAGTTATCCATGTCACTCAGCCGATAACCAAAGTAAGGTGATTTAATATATCCATTACCACTTTTTGGACCAAAATGACCTGTGTTAAGCATTTCAACTTTGTACGGAATACCCTCAATAATCAAAGCAGGGTAAATATGTTCAGCTCCATCTAATTTTTGAGAACGTTTAATTTCTATATCTTTTGAATTATATATATTTGCTTGATTCACAAATTTAGACAAAAATTCTTTGAAGACTTTATAACACTCTGATTTAATTCCACTTTTTACAAATTCATAAGATTTATTTATAAAAGGTAAAATCTCGTCTAATGAATTTTCGTCCTTAATAAAATACTCAGCATCAAGTGTCCAACCAAATGAATCAGGCTTCTTATCAAATATCAAAAAATCTGAATCACGAAGACTTTTGGAGAGAATGGCAATCTTTATTCCTTTATTCCGAAAATTAATCTCTATAAAGTTTTGTAACTTCCCTTTCATATTTTTAACCTGAAAAGAAATATAACTTTTTGTTTGATTTTCAATTGCATCTGGGAATTCTTTTTTTATTCTATCAATAAAAGTTGATTCAGATATCATAATGCTTTACCTCGCTTATTAAATGATTATTAAAGGTTCTAAATATTATTTGTTAGTTTAAATATTTTTAATAACTATCTTAACACACATTTCACATATAGCATATCATATCTATAAAAAAAAGAAAAGAATTTCTAAAGAAAAAGCCTAATGTAGAGTAGGGTATTCCCTCTTAACACTAGACTTCTTTTCTATTTTTAATAATACTCGCCCTGACGGTAATCCCATGAGTTAAAGGTATCTGACAGGTGCATCATTATTTTACCAATATCCAGTCCTTTACGAATCACAACTGGGGCTGGTGAAGTTGAACGTGCTCCGCCTTGTTCTGGAATGAGTTTACCATCTTTATCAACCATAGACACCATCACACCTTGTTCGTAGCGTGTTTCAATCGTTTTGTCAGGTTGGATGGATGCCACGTAGTCGTCTGCCTCGATGACAAGGTCCACTGCTCCTTCGATACGTTCTCCGATACCTTCTACCTTACCACGGTTTCCTTTTCCAGATGGGTTTGCAGATGAGGCGTAGACCATTTTACCTTCTTCCCAAAGTTTGGCAGCTAATTGTTCACCAGCTTTCCCGAATTTGATAACAAAGCAGCTAGTACCACGCACGTCAGTCATAAGTTCTTCACGGCCATCCCCGTAAGCTTTGAGTTTCTCAAAGGCTTCTGGTTTCCATGGAAGGATACAACCAAGGAGAATGTCTTCGTCCCAATGTTTTTGGTAAAAGGCTTCAATTTCTGGGTTAAGTTGTGCTAAAGCGCGAAGTTCATCCATGCTACCACAGAGAACAACACCTGGTTTGTTACGGTTACGTTCTTTAGCTGCGAACTTGCGCTCAAGTCCTGCCTTATCGCTGGTCATGATAATGTAACCGACTTTAGTAGGGCAAACGATACAACCGCCCTCACCTTTTAAAATGTCATAGCCTTCTTGTGAAAGTGTTCCGTTCCATTGAATGTGTTTTGTCATAGTTCTATATTTCCTTTTCTATTTTTCTTCTAATCCTGCCAGTAGGCTGGTCGTTGTTTTTCATAAGCAGCAATCAAATCTTCATACTGCAAAGTAATACCGATATCATCTAAACCATTTAAGAGTTTATGTTTCCATTCGCTATCAATTTCGAAAGTGAATTCTCCGGCTGGTGAGATGATTTTTTGTTGTTCTAAGTCCACAGTTACCTGGTCAGTCGGTTTAAGCCGGGCTAGCTTTTCTCTAACCTCTCTAGGCTGAACAATTGGTAACATGCCATTATTAAGTTCATTATTGTAATGAATGTCACCGAAAGACCCTGCAATCACAACCTTAAAACCATAGTCCGCTAGAGCCCAGGCTGCATGCTCCCTCGAAGAGCCTGCACCAAAGTTATCCCCTGAGATGAGAATACTGGCTTTGCGATATTCAGGTCGGTTAAAGACAAAGTCTGGGTCCTCAGTATACTTGTCATCCAAATAACGCCAAGCATACATGAGGTACTTACCAAAGCCTTTTTTATCAATTAACTTGAGAAACTGCTTGGGTAGGATTTGGTCGGTGTCGATGTTATCATTCATGAGAGGAACGGTCGTTCCCGTATAAACTGTAAATTTCTCCATATCCTCTCCTTACTGGGCTTCTGGCATTTGTCGAACATCTACGAAACGCCCTGCAATAGCTGCCGCAGCTGCCATAGCTGGACTACAGAGATGAGTCTTAGCGCCAAAGCCCTGTCTGTCTTCAAAGTTGCGGTTGCTTGTTGAGGCGCAGTGAACGCCATCTGGAACCTTGTCGGGATTCATCCCTAGGCACATAGAGCAACCTGGGTCTCTCCACTCAAATCCAGCATCTAGAAAGACCTTGTCTAAGCCCAACTTCTCAGCAGCTCGTTTGACAGGACGAGAGCCTGGGACTACGATAGCCGTTAAGTTAGGAGCTATTTTCTTCCCTTTGACAAATCGCGCAGCCAGTTGCAAGTCGCTGAGACGAGCATTGGTACAAGAGCCGATAAAGATATAACCTAGTTCAATATCAGCTGGCTTTTGACCAGGCTCCAAGTCCATGTAATTGTAGGCTCGCTCATCATTCATATCCTTAATTTCTGGGAAGCTACTGTCAAAGTCAACGCCCATAGCAGGATTGGTTCCCCAGGTCACCATGGGAGCCAATCCTGAGACATCCATCTGGATAACCTTATCATAAACGGCATCCTCATCACTGACAATTGTTTTCCAATCCGCCACAGCCTCTTCGAAGTCCTTTGGAACACACTCGCGTCCCCTGAGATAATCATAGGTGGTTTGATCTGGATTCATGATTCCCATCTTGGATCCAAACTCGATGGACATATTGCAGATAGTCATTCGCTCTTCCATACTCAGTGCATCAATCGCTTGCCCACGATATTCCACCACATAGCCAACTCCACAGGCAACACCGTACTTGGCAATCAAGGCTAAAATGTAATCCTTGGAATAAACTCCTTTTTGAGGGACGCCAGTGAATTCCACCAGCATTTTCTTTGGTTTAACCTGCCAGAGTGTCTGGGTAGCAAAGACATGCTCGACTTCACTGGTCCCAATCCCAAAGGCGATTGCTCCGAAAGCTCCGTGGGTTGCTGTGTGACTGTCTCCACAGACGATGAATTTTCCTGGTTGGGTTCGTCCTGTTTCTGGACCAACCATGTGAACGATTCCTTGCTTTTCAGAACCATGGGCCGCATGTTCAATCCCAAACTCCTCAACATTTTCAGCCAGCTTATCAATTTGTGCCTTGGAAATGACATCTCGAATATCGTAGATATTGACCGTCGGGACGTTGTGGTCAAATGTTCCAAATGTCAAGTCTGGTCGTCTCAATCTGCGACCTGCGTCTCGTAATCCTTGAAAAGCCTGAGGACTGGTCACCTCGTGGATATAGTGCTGGTCCACATACATGAGTTGGGGCTGCCCCTCTTCTCCTGTGATAACATGACGATCCCATAATTTATCAAAAATCGATTTTCCTGTCATCCATTACCTCCAAATAAAATATAAGGCTACTAGTGTGGTCACCATCCCAAGAAACCAAACTATTTTAAAGTACCATTTTCGAGTCTTGTGGTGAAAGATGATTCCTGCTAGCCAGGCACCAAAACCACCACAAGTAAAGGCTAAAATAAGTAAGATTTTCTCAGGGATGCGCCAAACTCTTCTCCTTGCCTTAGATTTGTCAATACCATAAATCAAGAAAATCATGACATTCCAAATCAAGAGGGCTAGAGTAATTTTTTCGTCTAACTTCATAACCTTGCAATAATCGCTTCTGTCATTTCCCTGGTAGAAGCCTGTCCACCTATATCTCTTGTTAAAATACCAGCTGCCAAACTTGCCTCAACAGCACGCTCGATACGCTCTGCATCCTCATAACGTCCAAAACTATCTCTCAACATCATGGCCACTGATAAAATCATGGAGATAGGATTGGCAATTCCTTGACCAGCAATATCAGGTGCTGAACCGTGAATAGGTTCATAGAGACTTGGTCCATTTTCAGAATGACTGGCTGATGGCATGACGCCAAGTGTACCAGATAGAACGCTTGATTCATCCGATAGAATATCTCCGAAAAGATTCTCCGTCACGATGACATCAAACTTGGCAGGATTGGTAATCATAAGCATGGCAGCTGAGTCCACCAACTGGTGTTCCAAACTCACATCTGGGAAATCCTGTGCGACCTTCTCAGCTACTTTCCGCCAGAGTTTTGAGGTCGCTAGAACATTTTGCTTATCGATACTAGTAACGATTTTTCTGCGATTTCTTGCAATTTCAAAGGCTTTGCGAATAATCCGCTCTATTTCCTCATAGCTATAGTCATTGATATCACGCGCTTTGCGCTCTTCAAGGATATGATCCCCAAAGTAAATCCCGCCTGTCAACTCACGCACCACGACAAAGTCTACACCAGCAATTCGTTCCGGTTTGAGTGGTGACAAATGCTTGAGACTGTCAAAGATTTTTACAGGGCGAATATTAGCGTAAAGATTGAGTTCCTTACGAAGAGCCAGCAAGCCTTGTTCAGGCCGAACCGCTGCTCCATCATACTGGGGACTACCGATAGCCGCTAGGAGAATGGCATCTGCTTCACGACATACCTTGAGGGTTTCATCAGGTAAAGGATGCCCTGCAGCATCAATACCTGCACCTCCAAAAGGTCGTTTGTCTATTTCATAGTCAAAGCCTGTTTTTTCAGCTAGAGCTTCCAGAACCTCTAAACCAGCCTCCATAATTTCTGGGCCGATTCCATCCCCTGCTAAAGCTACTATTTTCTTTGTCATAGCCTTCTCCTTTACACACTAGGCATGTCGCGATAGGAAACACTGCGTCCCATCTCACCAGCATTCTCTTTTTGAACAAAGGTATTGGCATTGATGTAGGCAATAGCAGATGCTTTCAGTACATCGAAATCAAGCCCTGCTGCATTAAAGATGGTTTCTGTATCTCTGTTTTCAACAGTGACCAAGACCCGAGCCTGGGCATCAATTCCATCTGTCACAGCGTCAATAGTGTAAGACACCAAGCGGACGGATTGATTAAAGAACTTGTCGATAGCGTTAAAGATCGCTTCAACGGAACCTTGACCTGTCGCATTAAATTCGACCTTCTCACCATCCATATTAGCGAGGCTAACGAGTGCTTCGATGTCATTATTCGCATGGGTTTGCAGTTGTAAATCATCAAAGTGGAATCCTTCTGGATTTTCAACCATGGTTCCAGCTACCAAAGCTCGAATATCTGCATCTGTGATTTCTTGCTTCTTGTCTGCCAGAGCCTTGAACTTCGCAAAGAGTGGTTTGATATCCTCTTCTGTAAAATCTAGGGCTAGTTCTCTTAGTTTCTCAACAAAGGCATGGCGACCAGACAATTTTCCAAGCGGAAGACTATTACTCTTAACACCAACCAATTCAGGGGTGATAATCTCATAAGTAAGAGGATTTTTAAGGACTCCGTCTTGGTGAATACCAGACTCGTGAGAGAAGGCATTGCCACCAACGACGGCCTTGTTTTTAGGAACTGGAATACCTGAGAAGCGAGAAATCATTTCTGACGTATTGATGGTCTCATTTAGAACAATACTGGTTTCTGCTTGGTAGTAATCTTGGCGAATATTGAGAGCAACTGCTATTTCTTCCAAAGCAGCATTTCCAGCTCTCTCACCAATACCGTTGATAGTTCCTTCAACACGTCCTGCACCATTCTTGACAGCAGCAAGGCTATTAGCTACTGCCATTCCGAGGTCATCGTGGCAGTGAGGCGAATAGATAATCTGACGATCCGTCTTGACATTCTCAATCAAGTATTTGAAGATAGCGCCGTACTCTTCTGGAGTGGCGAATCCTACCGTGTCAGGGATATTGATATAAGTTGCACCTGCATCAACCGCTGTTTGAACAACTTGCAAGAGGAAATCCAACTCTGTTCTGGTCGCATCCTCAGGAGAGAATTCGACAATCTCAAACTTAGAACGGGCATAAGAAACATGCTCACTGATTGCTTCCAAAATCTCTTCCTTGCTCTTATTGAGCTTGTACTTGCGATGAATGGGACTGGTAGCGATAAAGACGTGAACCTGTGGATACTTGGCATCCTTGAGGGCCTCATAACAAGCATCAATATCAGACTTGACCGAACGTGCTAATCCAGTCACCGCTGTTTTCTTCAAGACTTTAGCAATCTCCTGCACTGCTGTGAATGAATCAGGACTCGCCGCCGGAAAACCAGCTTCTATGGCTGAAATGCCCCATTTCTCCAGCTGCCTTGCTATGGCAATTTTTTCCTTGATTGAAAAGTTAACACCGGGTGTCTGCTCTCCATCCCGAAGGCTGGTATCTAGAAATTCAACTGTTCGCATAAGATTTCCCCTTTTCCAAATGTGGTTTTTAAAAAAACATCTCGCTCAGAAACCCAAGCGAGATGTTGATTTACTCCCGCTTGGTAAGCCAAACAGGACTAATGCTTTTTGCACTAGCCCGAGTACCTCAACAACAAAGCAAATTGATTAAACTTAGCTGTTCTCATGTTTGACTTTCTCCTTCGTTTGATATCTTGTTAAGTATTTTAGCATAGGCAAAAGCACTTGTCAAGAAAAAATCAAATATTTTCTGAAAATTTCTTCAGTAGAGAATATTTTGCTAATTGAAAGTTCTTGAAATGTTTCATTTTTTAGAAGTTAAGTTCCAACTTTTTTCTATCAATTCCAGTACCATTTCATCTGACAAAGTATCATCAAAAGCCACACTAATCCAGTAGCGTTTATTCATATGAAAAGCTGGATAAATGCCCTTTTGTGAAAGCAGGTCCGCTACTTGGTCATGCTTGAGGTTGACTGCTTCCACTAATCCTTCTCTACCCTTTTCCAGCTTATCCCAAGAGATTTTCATCAAAACAGCATACCATTTTTTATTGCTTTCATGTCTTAACACTGCTGTATCAGGCGATTTCTCCCACAGATACTCCAACTGATTAGCATACTTTTCCTGAATCTGAGCCATGATACGCTTAGTCTGAGGATAGATATAATCCTGCACATCAAAACAAGCCTTCCGAATCTGGTAGAGAATCTCCAGACAAGCCTCACGGACATTTCCAACAAAACTTCCTGTCATACTTTCCATATGAACTTGAGGATAGAGGTCACCCATTTCCTGATCAAAGACCTGAAAACGCACATTATCAGCGGTGATGGACAAAACCATGACAAAGTCACCCTCCAAAATCTGGCAACTATTGGTCCAGACTTCCCCATTTTTTACAAAACCATAGGCACGAGCCTTTTCTTGATTAAACTGATAGGATTTAAAAATTTCAAACATAAGTGAAAACTGCTCCCCAAGGCTAGCAGTTCCTTTCTATTTTTTAAAAGACAACCTTAGTACCATGTAGTTGTGTCACTCCCAGTTGGTCGATAAAGATTTGACGGTTGTCAAGGTCAATCCCCCCACCTGGTAGAATTTCAATTTTACCTTTAGCGTGCTCCAAAATTTTGTGATAATGAGCAAAACGTTTGTCTAGTGAATCTCCAGACACACCAGCGCGAGTTAGGATACGAGTGACACCAGCTTGACTAAGCCAGTCAATAGCTTCCAGTTGATCCTCATCACTCAATTCATCAAATGCCATGTGGAAGACAATTTCCATTCCTTTTGACGCAGCTATCAACTTCTCCAGATTAGTCTTATCCAACTTCTTCTCACCAGTTAAAGCACCAAATACAACTCCTTGACTTCCAGCCTGAGCAGTCAACCGAATGTCTTCTAGCATGATAGCAATTTCTAGGTCATTGTAGACAAAGTCGCCACCACGTGGACGAATCATAGTCATGATAGTCGTATCGTAGTTAGCTGCCAGTTCAACAGCTGCCTTGGTCACTCCATAGCTGGGCGTTGTCCCACCAACTGCAAGATTATCACAGAGTTCGATTCGACGAGCTCCAGCCTGCATCGCTTTTTCAAGCAAGGTCACATTTTCAGCACAAAATTCGTAAATCATTTGATTCTCCTTGAGTGTTACTTTGAATTTATTATATCATATTGTTGTGAATATGCTTTCATTTATATCAAGGAAAATTGTTACTATTTTTTATTCTTTGTCTGGAATGACCTTGAAGAGATAATAGGTGATAAAGATGGTCAAAGCACCCAGACCGATTTTAACTGGTAAAAGAGGTGCAAAATAAATGGAAATTCCCATCAAGATGTAGATAGATACGATGATTTTTTTCTTACGTTCACGCGCAATAGACCTAGTCTCGCGAAAATCAGCTACATATGCTTGATAGAGCTTGGTATGATAAAGCCAATCTTCGAAGCGCTTGGAACTTCTTGAGAAACAAGCAATAGACAACAAAAGGAAAGGTGTTGTAGGTAGCAAAGGCAAAACAACCCCAATAATAGCCAAGGCCAGCGATAAAAAACCAATAATTAGATAAACAATACGCATAACTTCTCCTAGTTAATACTCTTCGAAAATCTCTTCAAACTGCGTCAACATCGCCTTGACGTAGGTATGGTTCCTGACTTCGTCAGTCTTATCTGCAACCTCAAAGCAGTGCTTTGAGCAACCTGCGGTTAGTTTCCTAGTTTGCTCTTTGATTTTCATTGAGTATAAAATAATCTTCTTCTAGTTTCGCATAAAATGATTAATTTTGTCAAGTTCTAACCAAAAAGAGCCTGAAATTCACTTTCAGGACTCTCCTCTTATTTAATCTTTCCTTCTTCGTAGTCACCCTTGCTACAAACAACCTGCTTGCCACCACCACGGACTTTTTTCTCCATGAGGAAATTACCACATTTTGGACAGTCACGACCAACAGGCTTATCCCAAGAAGTAAATTCACATTCTGGATAGCGATTGCAACCATAGAAGAGGCGGTTACGCTTGGTTTTACGCTCAATGATTTGTCCCTGATGACAACTTGGACACTCAACACCTATTTCTTTCACGATTGCTTGGGTATGACGGCAATCTGGGAAATTGCTACAAGCGTAGAACTTGCCAAAACGACCAAGTTTAATAACCATTGGACTGCCACACACTTCACAGTCAAATCCAGCTGGCTCATCCTTAATTTGGATTTTTTCCATTTCTTCTTCAGCCTTGGCGACTTCTTTAGAGAATGGTTTGTAAAAGGCGTCAATGACACGTTGCCACTGCTCTTTTCCGACTTCTACGTCATCCAGTTTGCCTTCCATTTCAGCTGTGAAGGTCACGTTTACGATATCTGGGAAATATTCAACGATGAGCTTGTTAACAATTTCTCCCAACTCTGTTGGTTCAAAGCGTTTGGCTGCAAGGCGAACATAGTAACGTTTCTGAATGGTTTCAATGGTTGGTGCGTAGGTTGACGGACGGCCAACCCCATTTTCCTCCAAGGTCTTGATCAGTGTCGCTTCGGAATAACGAGCAGGCGGTTGTGTGAAATGTTGCTCTGGTTTGCTATTGACCTGCTTGACCATATCTCCAACAGCCATATCTGGTAACATCTTATTCTTATCAGAATCATTATAAATGGCAAGATAACCATCAAACTTAACCTGACTACCATTGGCAGCAAATTGAACTCCATTTTGAGACAATTTAACAGCCATGGTATCAAAGACAGCAGCTGTCATCTGGCTCGCCACAAAACGATTCCAGATAAGGGTATAAAGCTTGAGCTGATCCTTGTCCAGATACTTAGCGATGCTTTCGGGTGTATTAAATACACTAGATGGGCGAATAGCCTCATGGGCATCCTGAGCACCGGAAGCATTTTTGACCTTGCTACCATGCTTAGAGTACTTGCTACCAAAACGGTCCGTAATGAAGCTTGCTGCTTCGTTCTGTGCCACTGGACTGATACGAGTCGAATCGGTACGCATATAGGTAATCAAACCTTGCACCCCAGACCCAATATTAATCCCTTCATAGAGCTGTTGGGCAACCATCATGGTCTTTCGAGTACGGAAATTGATTTTATTAGCCGCATCCATCTGCATAGATGAAGTGGTATAAGGTAAAGGAGCATTGCGTTTGCGCTCTTTCTTATCCACCTGATCCACTGAAAAATCTTTACCAGTCAGACGAGACAGAACTTCCTTAACATCATCGTTGCTAGTCAGTTTTAACTTTTTGCCATCTACTCCATAGAAAGCAGCCTGGAATTGCTTGGTTCCCTTTTTAAAAACAGCATCAATTGTCCAGTATTCTTCTGGCTGGAAGGCATTTATTTCATTCTCACGATCAATGATGAGTTTAAGGGCAATGGACTGTACGCGCCCTGCTGATAAGCCCTTCTTAACCTTCTTCCACAAAATAGGCGAAATCGAATACCCTACCAAGCGGTCCAAGACCCGACGAGCCTGTTGGGCATCGACCAAGTCCATATCAATCTTGCGCGGTTCTTTAAAAGCATTTTTGACCGCATCCTTGGTAATTTCATTGAACACCACACGGTTGGCATCATTTTCATCCAAGTTGAGAATATGGGCCAAATGCCAAGAAATCGCTTCTCCTTCACGGTCCGGGTCACTCGCCAGAAAGACTTTATTAGCTTTTTTAGCTTCTTTTTTCAAGTCATTGATGAGAGGACCTTTTCCTCGGATATTGATATATTGCGGTTCATAATTATTTTCAATATCGACGGACATACTGGATTTCTTCAAATCACGGATATGCCCGACACTGGCTAAAACCTTGTAGTTTCTGCCTAGATATTTCTCAATCGTTTTCGCCTTAGCAGGCGACTCCACGATGACTAGATTTTTTTTAACTGTTGATTTTTTCTTTTTTGTTGCCGTAGCCACAGTATCACACCTTTTCAAAGTAATAAACTTTATAAAGTGTAAACCATTTTGCCATAACTGTCAAGACTTAGCTACTATATATAGAAGAAAAGTTTATACTTAAGACCACAATCTTCCTTTGATATACATAGAAGACTCACGAGAAAAACCAGCTATTCTCAAGAAATTATTGTTCCTCAGACTCTGTATCAAATTTATTAGCCTTTTCCTTTTCTTTTGCTTCCTTATCCTTGATATACTGAAAGAAATACTCTACCAGTTCTTCCTTGCTAAGTTGTTCTGAATCAGACAATTGGGAAACTTGAACAGAAACATCACTTAAACCATAGTCCCCCCTCTTACTGGAAATCATATCAAGCTCTTCTTCTGTCAAATAATTTCCTGAAATGGTTAGCTTTAGGGTATGAGTCTTTTTAGAATAGGTTTTTTTCAAAATATTATGCCCCTGAAACTGCTCTGATATAAATTTATTAAGAGACTCTTTTTTCAACGTTTCTCTGACTAAAGTCGTTGCAGAGATGAAACTCGGAATCATCAGCAAAACAGCAACTAAAAGCAAAATCCTGCGCATTTTAGAGTCTTCTTCATTATCTCTAAAATAGTGCTTCTTAACCATCATCAACCTAACACCTATATAAGTCGCAATGACAATAAAGCTACAATTGATGAGGAATAGGTAAGAGGAGCCTATGATAAATTTTAGATTAGCAGAAGCAATAGCATAACCTACCGTACAAAGAGGAGGCATCAAGGCAGTTGCAATCGCGACACCAGGGACAATATTATTGGTCTCTTTTTTCCTAGCACCAATAATACCTGCTATCCCTCCTACAAAAGCAATGAGAACATCCCAAATAGTCGGAGAGGTTCTAGCAACAATCTCCGAACTAGCATACGAAATGGGAGAAAGATAAAAATAAAGTGTTGAAGCTATTAAACTGGCAAGAATTTGAATAGCTAATATTTTAAAAGATTTTCTTAACAATTTAAAATCAAATATAGCTAGAGAGAGCCCTACTCCCAGAATAGGTGTCATCAAAGGAGAGATTAACATGGCTCCAATAATCACGGGAGTCGAATCCATATTTAATCCGATAGAGGCGATAAGCATGGCACATAGTAAAATCGCTAAATCACTTCTGGAGAGTTCTAATTCTTCGTATATTTTATTTCGAAATTCTACCAACGAATACAGTTTATTATTTATCACAAATATCTTCCTTTCCTAGCTAACTAGTCGCTAATACTCTTCGAAAATCTCTTCAAACCACGTCAGCTCTATCTGCAACCT